>CAYXTB010000006.1:0-1399 GCA_964468255.1 Candidatus Woesearchaeota archaeon
TATTTTATGGTATTTAAAGATATATGGAAAAAACAGCTATCAAAAGCTTCACAATAACATTTAAATAAGAGTTCGGATTAATTTTAACACAGAAAAGGGTAAAAGAGGAAATGGAAACATCTGAGGCAGTGCAAAAATTGAGAAGCGAGATTAGATTGAGAGGCTTGTCAAACATGACCGCTCGTAACTATGGGTTTTTTGTTGATAAATTTCTACAAAGAACAAACAAGAAAGCAGAAGAGGTTAATCAGGATGACGCTAAGCTCTACTTGTCAGGGCTTTTTGACACAAAGGCAAAAAATACAATAATGTTGGCTGCAGCTGCGCTGAAGTTTTTTTACACTGAAATTCTAAAGAAGGATTTTGAGCAGGTAAAAATACCTAAAAAAGACAAGCAGCTGCCTTCTGTCCTGACAAAAGAAGAAGTAAAGCAATTGATTGGGGCAACTGACAATCAAAAGTCAAGATTAATTATTTCCTTGCTTTATTCTTCAGGCCTTAGAGTATCAGAGCTTGTTAATTTGAAAGTTGCTGACTTGAATTTCGAGGAAAATTTAGGGTGGGTAAGAAAGGGAAAAGGCAGCAAGGACAGGCTCTTCACTTTGTCTCCAGCTTTAGCCCAGGAATTGAAAGAATATTTGGAAGGAAAAGAAAACACTTTTGTTTTTTCAAAAGAAAAGCCATTGACAACGAGAAATATCCAAAAGATAATTTTTGGGACGAAAAAAAGAGCAAGCATTAACAAGAAAGTCACGCCGCATACTTTAAGGCATAGTTTTGCGACCCATTTGCTTGAGCAAGGAACAGACATAAGGCTAATACAAACTATGCTTGGGCATAGTTCATTAAATACGACCCAATTGTATACTCATGTTTCATCAGAGCAGATAAAGAAAGTGAAAAATCCCCTGGATGGGCTTTAGATTATTTGCTGATTATCTGAAATTTGCAGAAAGCCAAAGTATTTCCTCTGCCTGTGAAATATAATTTTCTAACCCGTCCCTGCGTTCATTAGGATTAGTTGGATGCCATTCATCTTCTGGAGTTGTTACTGCTCTTATATCTGAAAAATATTGCCCAGAAAACTCGCCAGCTCTAAAATCAGATGAAGAATCTATTAATTTCATATACTTTCTTAACCATTTTGCTCCGTGAAGAAAATTCTTTACCATTGTATACCAACTATTGCTTCCTCTTTCTATCTTCAATTCATCAATATTGCATCCGATAGACATCATATTCAAAAGGTTATTAGTAATATGGTTGTAGTTATTATTTCCTTGCAACGTGTGTTCTTTCCTGACTGCATTTACTTTCCTTTGCCATTTTTCATATATTGCTTGAAATGCTTTTGCTCTGTCCATAAAGATGTCACTTAAAAGTGAGTATTTAAATCTAT
>CAYXTB010000006.1:1499-33896 GCA_964468255.1 Candidatus Woesearchaeota archaeon
AATGCTTTTGCTCTGTCCATAAAGATGTCACTTAAAAGTGAGTATTTAAATCTATTGGTTTGCGGTGTTGTTGAATTCTCGGTTGGTAAATAGGCTGTTAAGTGATGGTTGATAATTTTGCACAGAAGGTTTATCTTTCTAATCTATCAGATGAATAACTTGGAAAATAAGATTCAACAGGTTTTCCGTCTATCTCTACATAAGCTCTTTTCCCATCAATTGCATAAAATCTATCGACTATTTCATTGCCAGTAGCGTTTTGCTCATATAATTTAGGTGATTGGACTCTTTCTAATAGCTCGTATGTTCTATTACATGAATTAACTGACCCGATAGTTGCGATTATCAACAGGATTGAAGCGAGAGTTCCTAAATCCGATGGCCTTTTAAGTAAATTATTTACTCCTGCTTTAATCTCTTTAATCTCTAATTTATCTTGTGGTTCCATACTTTTTACAATAAAAGAGACTATTTAAATCTTCCTTTTTTGTTGTTACTATAAAGATATAATAAATAGCTAACGTTGGGTTTATATGACTTTTTATAAAACAATATTATACGGATTCGCGTGTTGTAATAGAAAAAATTGATAATATTGTTTTATTTGACTTCGGTTTGTTGCTTTTACTGCTAAAATTCTGCTGGCTGTTCTGGAATTTTATAAATCTCAGTGCCTATAAGCAGATAAAAATTCCTGCCTATTTCCCCCATTGAAGACGCTTCCTGTTCTATTATGTCATGTAAAGATATATTTTGAGGCAGGCGCATCCTCGGAGAAGCGCATCCTGCTCCTCTAAAGTCGTGCTCTCCAATGCCTTGGCCTTTAGAAGTATAGTGTTTTGGGATAACGCCTATGCAGAGCTTTATATCGCTCTGCCCTATTTCTTCAGAAGGAATTACAATAATGCGCAAAGCAGCGTAGCCTCTGCCTTGAAGCAAAGAGAGCTTCTTTTCATCATTTACTAGAAGGTTAAGAAGGCCTTGCGCAACAGGCGCTGTTGAATCGTAGTGGTCGTATATCATTTATTTATTAAAAAAGTGCTTTTTTAATTTACCTGTATGACTTCTGCCTTTTTGCCCTTGGAGCAGAATCTCCGGGCTTTGAGGCTTCTTTTCTTCTTGAATCAGCAACTATCATGTTTCTATCATAGGCTAAGTATGCTTTCTTTAATGTGTCTGAAGAAGTAGCTCTAACAAGAGCATTTGCTATAGCTAAACGAGAAGCTTGAATCTGAGCTTCTTTGCCTCCTCCTAATGTTTTAATAAAAATATCATATTTTAGCTCTCCTAATTCTCTTTCATAAATCTTGAGAGGCTCCAACAAAGCCAGCTTGTGGAATAAGTTTAATTCATCAATTAGAAGATAATTATAAAATATCTTTCCAGAGCCAGGTTTCATCCTGAGCTTTGCTATTGCTGTCTTTCTTTTTCCTGATATTATGTGTGAAAGGATATTTTGAGAGTTTTTCATTTTATATTTCTTTACTTAACTCTGCCAAAAGCATTGATTTATTTTTAATCTCTCTTGAAAGAGATATTTTTTTTGATGATGAAAACTCTTCTGGAATCCCATTGTAGCAAAAAATCCTTCTTAGAGCTAAAAGACCTCTTTGCTGTTTATGACTTAACATGCCTCTAATTGTCCTTTTTATTATTTTTTCAGGAGATTTTGGAAAAAATGGGCCTTTGATAGCTGTTCCGCCTTTTCTTCTTAATGCAATATATTCATTAATAGAAGATCTTGGATTTCCTGTAATAATGGCGTTATTGCAATTGACAATAGCTACTTTTTTGCCTAAAAGTGATTGCTTGGCTGCAAAAGAGGCTATTCTTCCTAGAACTCCAAAAGATGCATCAATTACTAAATCTGGCTTGAAATCCTGTTGTTTTGTTTTTTGTTTCATTTTATAAGCTTAATGCCCTCTGCCTTTGGATTTGATTTTATTTCCTCTTTTAACTGGACAAATGAGGATTTTGATTTTCTTAATTTTTCCAGGGCTTTTGAGGAGATGCCTAATGCAGAAATCCTTATTTTTTTTGATATATCTCCTGAAGACAATATCTTTCCAAGAACAACGATAGTATCTCCTGCCGATGTTTTTTCATCTATCTCAGATAAATTGACTGATGAGAATTTTCTTGTTGATGAAGAGAGAATTTTTGCTATTGGAAGCCAATTTTTATTTTTTAGAGCAAGTTTTATAGTCTCAGCTAATTCCGGGCTTGTTTTCTTCCTTAAATGAGATTTTATTTTTGTCCTGCTTATTTCTTTCTCCATTAAGATTTTTAATTTGATTGGTATATAAAGCTATTGCTTCCAAAAGCTTTTTATACTCTAATGTGTATTAGTGTGTAATATGATTAAAAACAGAAAAATCAGGGTAAATATAACTGTTGATTCTGCGCTCTTAGAAAAAGCAAAGAAAAAACTGCATTTATTCGGCGGGAAACTGAGCACTTTGTTTAATGCTTATCTCCAGGATTTTGTTGATTCCATGAATAAAGATTATGCGGAAAACCAGAAGGAACTGATAAACAGGATAAAAGAGCTTGAATCAAGAATGAAGAAGCTTGAAGAGAAAACGTCTTAAGCCTGTTGCTCTCCCTGCCCTGAACGCTAGCTCTTCTTCTAGTTTTTTCTGGTGATATCCTTGAGCAGAGGGCATTAGCAAATCCACGCCATTGTAAATTAAGCTGTAATAGCTGTGATTTCTTCCGTCATGCAGCGTAAGTTCTGTTGTATTGCCGCTTAAAATAAACCATAGCCTATAGAGCTGATTATTAAAGGGAGCAAGTGTTACTGCTGCTTCATCTAAATGAATGCTTGCTTTGGCCAATCTGTCTCCTGTCGCTAGTGAAGGTTTCTTAATCAATCTGCCAGAAGGAGTCAATTCGTATTTTCCTTCAATGAAACGTTTTGCAAATAGTTCTGCTCTGTTATAAATTAATGCTAAATGTTCAGCAGGTCTTCCGACATCAGCATCTATAAAAATATCAAGAAATTTTAAATCTTCCAGCTTAAAGCCGTTGTTATTCATTTATTGCTTAGATAAAAAGAGGAATATAAAAATATATGCTCTTGCAAGAAAGTGATGAAATGCGGGGAGGAGGATTCGAACCTCCGCAAGCACTAAGCTAGTGCGTCTTGAGCGCACCCCGTTTGACCGCTCCGGCATCCCCGCATGCGTGGATAAATTAATGAATAAATTTAAAGCTTTGGATTTTCTATTTACTACATATTAATTTTTTTATTCATAAGCTCTTCCAGCCAAAGACTTATATTCTCTAAGTTTATCTTTCAGAAGTCTTCCATTAGCTGCTTCCAGCCTATAATGCATAGAATATAGTTCTCTTATTTCGTCTTCTAATTTCCAAATCTTTCTTTCTTTTTCAGTGCTAAGCCCGCCAAAAAGGGTAACGTCCCGCATACACGTGAAGAATCTTGTCGGCTTTTTAACTATTTATGTGCTAAAATAAAACGAAGACAGCATCGGAGCTTTGCCTCTTGTAGGAGACTAACACAACCGACGTAACCAGCTTGACTTCTGTGTTCGGAATGGGAACAGGTATTTCCTGATTGCTATGGCCGTCTTCATTTCTATTTCTTTAAAAGGGTATTTAAGCTTTGCCCTGCTTTATATTCAATGAAACTTTTGCTATCAAAGCCAGAGGCTAAAGAACGCATAGATAGCTTTTTTTCCGGGAATAATTTTTCATCTGCCGAGACGAAAAAAATAAGGCGCATGGCAATGAAGCATAAAATCAAGCTCAAGAATTACAGGAAATTGTTCTGCAAGAAATGCCTAAGCAAGTTAAAGGGAAAAACAAGAATATCAAGAACCCATAAAACCATAGAATGCCAAAGCTGCGGTTTCAGGAATAAGTTCAGGATTTAAGCCTTAATTTACAGGAGAAACTCTTTCAATTTGTTCTAGGAATAGCGCGCCAGGACAGGAAAATTCGTCACCATATTTTTCTCTAAAAAAAACAATGGCATCCGGATGCCTTAATCCTTCCATAAAAGAAATTCCTTTTTTATCTATAACTCTTCTTTCTAGAAGATAAATAATCTCGGTATCTACTTTCCTGCTTTCTGGCGATTCTGCTCCAAGTACAATCTTAAGCGCCTCTTCAGTAGCGGAATAAACAAAAGATATATTAGGCCTATAGCTTATTTCTAATTTAAGAAATCTCTTATCAGCGGGTATTTCTGGTATATCTTCCAATTTGATTGGCATAATTTTATTAGAAAAAGATAATTTATAACAATTTATGTTTTAGATTATATTAGGCCTTTTTAAACATCAAAAATTCTTTAAGGAATTTTTGTGGCTCAAGAAAGCTAAGCTTTCTTGAACTTCGTTATCTCGGGAAGCATGTCTGCGTGGCCTAAAAGAGCTGTTCTGCAGCAGTATCTTTCTAATTTTAAATCATCTAATACTTGCCCGGCATCTTCGCCTGCATCTATTCTTTTCTTGTAATCTCCCCACAAATGCCCTATTGGCTTTCCACATGAAAAGCAGCGCACTGGTATTATCATTATAATAAACAATAAAAGTGGTTTTTAAATCTTTAGTTTGTAAAAACTAAACGAGCTTTCTATGGAAGATTTATTGTAACAAACTTTAAATTCTTATTTTTCCAGTTAAATATAATAAAAAAGGGATTCATAGTTGCGATAATTGCTTCTCTAGCTCACATAAACGAAAGGTTTATTAACTTTCTATTCATTTTGATGCTATGAAAGTCAGGACATTTGTCTTAATCTCGTCTGTTATTTTTGGCATTATCGCTATATTGCATTTATTGAGAGTAATATTTGTCTGGGATGCGCAGATAGGTTCTTTAAATATATCTGTCTGGTCTTCGTGGATTGCTTTGATAATTGCAGGCTTTTTATCTATAACGGGCTTTAATTTGATAAAGAATAGATAAAATTATTGATCTTTTTTGCTTTAGGCTGAATCATTTTTAATTCACCTTTGAAATATATTCTATAAGAATCTCATCTTTATCCTGCATAAAATAGTTCTCAAACTCTGTATTTTCTTTGCCATTAACATACATTTTTAATTCACCTTTGTCTGTGCAATAATCAAAAATACAGTCTTTACTTAATTTCTTGCCCCAAACCTCAAAGAAATAGCCCAAAGTTACAGTTCTCTTTGATGGGGCATTGTTTTCCATATGAATTATTCCGTCTGTTTCATGAGTATGCACAGGAAAATGTGCGTTGGAAGTTATCCCTATGTTAACAGGAATTGCAGTTTCCTGACCGTCAATAGTTATAGTCAAGTGTGGATGCCAGTGAATTGCTCCTTTTGGAGCATCAAAAGTCAAATTTGACTCATCGACTACAGTTCCTCCGTTACTGCTCCCTTTAATCAAACCGTAAGCGCCCCAAATTAGTAAACCAGTTATAATAATAAAAATGACCCAATTCCTTATTTTCTTAATTGGCAAAGGTTTTTTCTCTTTCGGTATTAATTCTAGATGTTTTGATTTGTTATGCATGGCTAAACCTTCTGCATCTTTAAAAGTTCTATCACAAATCTCACAACGCGTTTTTTCTGCCATTTTACTCAACTTTAACCTCAAATTCTTTAATTATTGTTTTTCCATTAACAGAAAACTGAATCCAAAGTTTATGTAAGCTGCTCGTTTTAAAAGAATACCCAAAAGAAATCACATTATCTTTGTCAAAATTTTCATCGTGCGCATGCCCGAATTCATCTAAACTTTCGTCAACAACAATCATGTGCGCATTAGCTGCCAGGAACTCCTCTGTTATGAGAACCGGTTTATTGCTCGAATCTGTAATAATGAAGTCTAATTTTATTGATTTGCCCATTTCTATCTTTTCTGACAGTTTCATTTCGATGTTTAAATTGCCAACCCTGTCAGGCTGGGCAGTTTCTGAAGTTCCAGATACCGTTGTATCAAAATCAACTATATGCTGCATTCCATCAACTGTAAAGTCAATCCATATTCTATACTCTCCGGGAGCATAAAAAGAGTACGGAACACTAAAAACACCTTCTTGTATTTGAATAGGGTGTATATGGTCAAAATATTTCAAATCTTTTCTTACAAGAACAACGTGCATGATCTTTTCATGCATAATTTCTAAGTCAGAAACAGATTCTCCTGTCATGCTATCTTTGATAATGAATTTCAATTCTGTCTGATTTCCAACGCTAAAACTCCCTCTTTCAAATTCAACATTATACATCATAACATCAACAGAGTTTTCATTGCCGGCATGAGCAGTCATCGCAGCCATGGTATGCATCATACCCATCCCATCGTCCATCATTGCGTCCATGGAATTAGTACCTTGCATCTTTTTTATATATTCCACATATTCTTTAGCAGTACAAAAATGGTTATCATTTATCATGCATCCATAGCACATATTATCTGAAATTTTTTCTCCACCTATCCAAGCTTCCATATTCATCCACATATCACTATTTTTCTCACACAATTCCTGAAATGTCATGCCTGCAATATCAGTTATTCTAACGTTGTTAGAAGAAATTGAGAAAGTTACAACCAGTAAAACTACAACAAGAACCGTGCTGATTATCATAATAGATTTTGTTTTCATTTTAACTATTATCTATATTTTCTCCATAAGGATGAATTAATTTCCATCCTTGAATAACATCCCCCTTTCTATATTTTAAAATAAAAGTTCCTTCATAAGGAAGTTTTTGCCCATTATCCAAGAGAAATTCAACATTATAGTCAATACTAGAAGTTTGTCCGTCATTACTCATCTCTTTTATATTTACTATATTAACAGCTTTAATATTCTGAGAAACTACATAATCTTTAAAATCTTGCAACGTTGCAGCTGTCGGTTCAATTTTCTTAAATCCATCTGAAAAAGTGGCATACATGTTAACATAATCTTTGTTATTCCAAGCTGTAAAATATTGTTCAACAACCTTTTCAGGAGATGGGAAGTTATATTCTTCTCCTAGAGGTCTACTATTCGTCCATATAATTCCTACTACAAAGATTACAAATAAAACAGCCAACCCGATATACAAAATTTTCTTATTTGTTGCATCATTTTTCATCTTAATTACTTGCCTCTACTACTCTGTTTCTTTCCAAATCCCAATAAGTTCCTATTAATTCAGGATTACGCATTACAAACCATCCATCGTTCTCAACTGTGCCGACACTTTTCCATGCTTGAACAAGAGAAGGATAATACTTTGAATCTGGAGACAATATTATTACAGGAGCCTTCTTAATATTGTATTTTTGTACTAATTGTTTTCCTTCCGGAGAATTAATGTCATAAGTATTTTCTTTATTCAAAACCGTTCCAAATCTGAGAAGAATATTTCTATTAACAGATACATCGTAACAAATAGAGCAATCGTCTTTAGTTAAATAGACTACATCAACGAGTCCGACTATTCTATTCTGTGCAAGATCTCTGTAAGGAGGCAGAGTTGAGTGAACTGCATAAAATCCTTCTCTCTTAGTTGCTCCGGACTGTATTAAGGCGTCTTTTACATCTAGGTAATAATCAACTTCCTCTGAGATAAGGATTGCTGGGACTTCCTTAATATCAAATTTACTAATTAATTCTTGTCCTTCATTAGAGTTATATTCTACAGACTGTTCGTTTTGGACAAACATTCCTTGTTCTTCTAATGTAGATGAAATTGGAGTTAAATCAACACATTTTTCGCAAGAAGAATCAATTACGTGCTTTATCTGAACTAAACCTTTTATTTGATTAGAGGTTACATCAACATAAGGCGGAACTAATGATGTATAAATAAACTTACCTTCTTGAATCTCTCCTTTTTCTTTAAAATAATTAGTGAGTTGTTCTGACTTATCTATTTCTCCGCTGACAATTATCGTTGGTAATTTTTGAATGTTATATTTAGAGATAAATTCCCTGCCTTGTTGAGACTCGCTTGAAATTGTTTTTTCTCTTGTTATATTCACATTTTGACTTTTTAGTTCTTCTATTGCTTTTTCTATATCAAAACATGAATCGCAATTTTCAGAAGTTATTTTAACAAGTTCTAATTCAGCAGGCCTCAATTCCTCTTCCATGATTGCTTTTGCCCCAGCAACTTTTATTCCTCTTTCATAAAGCATAAAATTATTTAGAATTAACAAAACTATAGCTAAGACTATAACTATCGGTACAATTTTATTTAACAAATTCTTTTCTGTTTTTTTCTCTTCCATTTTCCTTTAACAGGACTTCAATTAAAAATAAATAAACTCAAATAAGCTAACAACCCCCAACCATTGAGGGAAGGTTCTGTAAATTGGTTGCCACTGACGGTGATGAGCCACTTGCAGATGCAGCTTTAACAGGTGCTCCGCTTGTAGCTGGAACATTAATCTGCGCAGTAGTTAGTCCTGCTAACTGAATTGTCTGCAATCCAACAGCAAGCAACATTATTCCTATCAATACAATAACCAAAATTTCTTTTCTTTCCATTTTTCTTTTCCTCCTTTCATTTTTATTGAGCCTCCAAAATAATTCTTTCTATAGTTCCCTTAGGATACCATAAAGCATACCATCTTGCCATTTCACCATAGATTTCTTCATCTGAATAACTGTCTCCATAATATTTGATAAGCCATTTAGCCATTCCCTGAGCTGCTGCAGCATGAGCACAGCCACACCTTGTTATTATAGTTGGATTTTGCGGACTTCCACAACAATAATCACATGTAAATGAATTTGCAATTCTATCCCACCTTTCCTGTTCAGCAGAAGTTAATTGTAAAGAGCGATAAGTTGCCCATCTGTTTTGAGCAGCAATCGGATCATCAAAACTAACTCCTGCCTGTTCACCATACCAAGGAGTTCCTGTTGGAACTATATTATTTAATAGATCCTGAACAGCATCGCCCGTTGAAGATATAACAGACAATTCGCTTATGGTTGGAAGGGGCTTAACTATTGATTTATATCCTTGAATTTTTGGTTGCTCTCCAACTGCTAAAGGCATAGGTTTTAATGTAATTTTTGAACCATACTCAAAATTTCCTAGGTTAACTGTTCCACCGCTAGCAGATGCAGATGTAAATGCCTGTGGAATCATTAATTGGTTAAAGAAAAGAAGTAGGGCTATAATAATAACTCCTCCAAGAACATAATTATTTCTAAATAATAGGGAATCTTTTTTATCATCTTTTTTCTTTTTTGGAGAAATTAAACAATCTTTACATGTTTTTGTATAAACACTATCTGCCTTAAGATAAACAGCTAATAACAATAAACCTATAGAGATGGTTTTGAAAATTCCTAAATAGGGCGTTAAAAAAGTTGTTGGGATATTCAAGAAAATTGTGCCAAATGCAATCAACCCTATGCTTTGGCATACCGGGCAAATTCCAGCCAAAAGAGCAGCTAATCCTCCCCCTGCAACTCCCACTGTGGCAAGCGACTGAACTTGACTCTTTCTTTCATGCCTCCATAAAACAACAAAAATAGATATTAAAGCAGAAGTTCCAAAGAGAAAAGAATAATCCCATATCCCTATTTCAGAAAGTCTATTGATACCAAAATTCAAAAGTGGGATTTTCCATAAACCAAACAAAAAAGAGTAAACTACAAAAAGTCCTGCAAAAAGCAAGAATAAAAACTTCTTATCTTTTTTTATAATTTCATAATTATATTCTAATAATCCTTCCTTCTTTTCTTTAGATTTTTCTTCGCTCATTTTTTACCTTCTTTCAATTATAAAAATGATAAAAGATAGCTTATAAAGGTATCGTGAAACTGGTTCCACTGAAAAAAATGATAACTATTTCAGAAAAATAATATTGGTCATGCCCCGCCTTTTTCTTTCTATCAGTTGCCTAGCTTCTAATTTGTCAAGCAATCTTGAGACTTTTGATTTTGGGTAATTGAACTTTTCAATGATGTTGCTTTGATAAATCCCGCTATCCTTATTTTCTTTGATGAATAAAAATAGCTCTTTCTCTTCTCTGCTTAATTTGCTGACATCATATTCTTTTTGTTCAATAATTCTTTCTCTGGTGAAGAAAATAAGATAAAATCCCAGGGCCAATATAAAGGAAAAAATCCCGACTGCTATGTGAGAAATTGACAATCCTCTTTCAATTGTTGAGCATCCCATATCATCAAAACAGCCCAATTCCTGGGATTTCTGTGTGAGATTTGAGATATAATAAACAAAGATTCCACCTACAATTAAAGAGATAACAATCAAAACAACACCCAACCTCTTGTTATTTTCCATATGAATTAATGTTCAGGGGCATATAAAAGGTTTGTTATGTCAAAAAGCCAGCTCTGCACAAGATTAAATAAACTTATAAAAGAAGCAAAGCGCCCGCAAATAACAGCAAATTTATTAAAGCAGAAATAAGGCAGTAAAAGCAATACTGCCTAATAATATATTTCTGGATATAGGCAAGATAAGCAGAAGCGCACAATGCAAGGGCTGAAATTATAACCAATAAATACAAAACAAACTTAGATTGCTGGTAAAACAGCAGGAAAGAAGCGATTATCACAAATAAATAATACAAAATGCCAAGAATTTCATTTTTAATTCCAAACATCTTGTTATATTCGCTTTCTATGACAGCATTGCATCCACGCCCGTTAATCGGGCAGAATAAAGGCTTTTTTTTCAAGTGATGGAAGTATAAATATCCTGAATCAACAATTCCTGTTAAAGCCAAAACGATTAAAGACGCAATAAATTGATGTTCCATAATTACTAATTTTATCTGTTTTTATATGACAAGGCAGCCAGAGCAAGGGCTGCAAATAGGATAGCTATGTCTCTGAATATAATATCCAGGGCAGTAATGTTAAATACAACAATGGCAAGCAGCGCCAGAGCTGAGATTAAGGAAGCGTAAAATACTTTTTTATTTGATAAAAGCCAAAGCCCAAGAATTAGCTCGGCAGTTGAGTGAATGTACAGGAAAATATTTGCAGGAATAATCGCCTTTACAAAGAGTGGAATAAAGCCAACCCATGCTAACGGATTTAAAAAAGCTGAAATAGAGGCATAAAAGAAGACAATTGCTAAGCCTACCCGCAAGAAGAACGACGTGAAAAAATATCGGTCTTTTTCTCTTAGATTTTTTTCAGCCATTTTTATAAATCAATATAAGTTATTTATTTGACAATTATCTTCCCATAACGCCCGGTATTCAAATGGTCGTGGTATCCCCAGCTTCCTTTATTTGAAAATGTGAAGCTCCAGCTCTCTCCTTTTACCAAGCTCCTGCAAGCGTCAAATATCCTGCTTTCCTCAGATGTCCCGCATTTTTTAATGTCAGAGCCAGGATAAATAGTATGCGTAGGGTGCATGGCAGAGGCAGGCCAGCTTTCCTGCTCTCCTTTATTTATCCAAGTCACGCTGTCTCCCTGATTAATCTCTAAATTTCCAGGAGAAAACCCAGAATCAGTTATTTCAACTGTATATGCTTTCTTGCCGCTCGGCGACACGACTTCTCCTCCTGCAGAAGTCCCTGTATTCTCTCTTGACGCAGATGACTTTTCCTCTGAAGAATTGCTTGCAAGATAAAGTATCACTGCTCCTATTATAACTACAGCAATAATTATTATAACTATGCTTTTGCTCATAGCTCCCTTTCTGTCCATTTTATTTATCAAATATTATAGGTTTATAAGCCTTGTGAAAATTCATGCCTTATATAGTATTCCTTCTTCTTTTGATTTATTTAAATCCTTGTGTGAAACTGGTTTCACGCTGCTATAATTTATTAACCCTCGTTGTTTTTAATATATATGAACTATCTTGAAGCAAAAGATAAAATTAAGATATGCTTTTTCCTTGCTCTGCTCGTCTTAGTAATAATTATCTTTCCAAAAATTACAACTCTTTATTACAATACAGAATCTTTCTTGATTAATTCAGGAACTCTCGGCCCATTAATTTATTCCTTGCTGATAATTTTAGCAATTTTAATTTCTCCCATACCTACTTCGCCTCTGGCAATAATCTCAGGCTCTGTTTTCGGCCCTTATTTAGGCATGCTCTATACATTAATTTCAGCAACTATCGGGGCTGTTCTGGCTTTTCTAATAGCAAGGTTTCTTCTTAGGGATTTTATTGAGAACAGATTCCAAAAAAACAAGATTTATAAAAAGATAGCTGCTCTTGAATACCAAAATGAAAACAAAATTGCTTATTTTGTTTTTCTGACAAGGCTGATGCCACAGGTTTCTTTTGATTTTATTAGCTATCTGGCTGGATTGACACATATAAAGGTCTGGAAATTTGCCTTGGCGACATTTTTAGGCATGATACCAATCGTCTTTGTCCTGACATTCTTTGGCTATTTGATAGCACCCTATAAAATATTTGCTCTTGCAATTCTCTTTATCCTGTTCATTGCTTATTCAATTTACAAGATCAAAAAAACGATGTGACAGGCACTCGTTTTTTGGATGCTCAAAAAGTCACCACATCCTAAAATGTCTTTCTAAAAATCAATCTTCAAAGTTTTTTTCGTAGTAAAACGAAAATTAAAATGGCCTCGACGGGATTTGAACCCGCGACACCTGGCTTAAAAGGCCAGTACTCTAACCGGGCTGAGCTACGAGGCCGCCTCGTAGCTTGAAATTTAAGAGGTTATTTAAGTCTTTTTATTTAAAAACATCTTCTGCCAACTCAAGAATTTGCTCTTTATTTATTGCTCCTGTGGTAGCATGAACAACTTCTCCTTCATTGAAAAACAAGGTTGTAGGAATGCTCATAATGCGAAACCTGTCAGCTAATTCATAATTCTCATCAACATTGACTTCAGCAAAATTTACTTTTCTCTTTAATTCTTTAGCAGCATCTTCAAACTCTGGTTTCATAATCTTGCACGGCCCGCACCACACAGCCCAAAAGTCTATTATCCATTTGCCTTTTTTAACAGAAGAGCCAAAATTTCTTTTATTTAATTCGATAATATTATCTGGCATTTCATAGCACCTTCTTTTTACTTCTTTTTTTAAGATAATAAGTTAATAAATCTTGCGGAAATAGTTTTAATCTTTCAATTTTGTGATTTCTTTAATCACGTCTTGCCAATTTGCGCTTTGTATTAATTTATTCTGCGCCATATTCCCATATAAATCTCTTTCAAAAATGCTATAACCTTCAATTTTTCTTCGCATTTTAAGAATTATTTGTGAATAATTCAGAGAAGAATTTATTCTTATTTCTAAAGGTATGCCTTCCACATAAGGAGCGGTATAGCTTATAGTTAAGGCACTAGTTCCAAAATTTGATGGTCTAAACGCTACTTCAACATAATCCAGCTGGCTTCCCCTGACAAAAATTCTCTTACCAAGTAATTTTTCAAGATCCTCAGCAGAATGAACTTTTTCTTCATCAAGTAATTCAACAAGATTTTTGGCAACTTGTTTTATTCTTTTTTCTGTGATTTTCATAATCTTTCTTTCAACTAACTATTTATATATCTATTTGTTAATATTTTTATGAAAAAGCAGGCATTATTAGAAAGTCTGAGAGTGCAAGGCTTTCCTAATTTTATTATCAAGGCATTTGAAAAAGTAAAAAGAGAGGATTTTCTTCCAGACGAGTATAAAGAATACGCTTATTACGACATAGCTCTTCCGATTGAAGAAAGAGCGACAATCTCGCAGCCATACACAATCGCTTTCATGCTAAATCTTCTTGAATTGGAAAAGCTAAAAGAGAATAAAAAAAGCAGTAAAAATATAAAAATCCTTGAAATCGGCTCTGGTTCAGGCTATGTTTTGGCTTTAATTAATGAAATAATTAAAAATGCTGAAATTTATGGGTTTGAAATTAACAAAGAATTAGCGTTTAAGTCCTCTAATCTTCTAAAAGACGAGAAAAATATTCACATTGTCAATCGTTCTGGCTTTGCAGGATATAAAGAAAAAGCTCCCTTTGATCGTATTTTGATAAGCGCGTCATCCTCTTCTTTTGGGGATATTAAGCCATTGATAGGGCAGCTCAAAGACCAAGGAATCTTGGTTTCCCCAATCAGAACTTCTATTTTCCAGATAAAGAAGGGAAAAGGAAAAGCAAAGGAATTTCCTGGTTTCTTATTTGTGCCTTTGGTTAAATCATAGGGCTTAATATCCAAATCTTCTCTCATAATTTTTATGGTCAAAATATTCTATTATTATAGCTATTATTCCTACTTCGGCAGAGCCAGTTAAAGAGTAAACTAATCTCCAGCCTTTTGTCAGAGGATACCACCACAAATTATCAATTCCATATTCCTTAATATAAATCTTAGGAATTAATTCTTTTTTGATTAGCTCTCCACAAAAAGCATTTCCCTTAAGATTTTCGATTACTTTTCTTATAGATCTTTTTAATGGACTCTCCTCAGAAAGATGATTAAAAGCTTCTTCAGTTCTCTCATCAGCGAATTTTATTTTATCAGCAGGTTTAGCAAAACCCATCCTTTCTAATAACTTTTCCTGTTTATATATCTCTTGGCAAGCTCAGGGTTCCAAATATAGACGACAATTCCATCTTTGCTAATTCCTATCTTATTATTATTCCATAAATATTGCAGGATTACGTTGAACGTGCCCCACATTACTTTTTTTGGCAGCTTCTGGAATAGCTCTGTTTTCTTATAATCGCCGCTGTGTTTTTTAATAAACTGCTCAACCATAATCACAGTCTCCAATCTAGGGCTCCTGCTTATTATTTTTTCTATGTTGAATCTAAGCTGCTTTTGCTGTTCCATGTTATCAATTGATAATATTATCAATTGATACTATTTAAATCTTTACTCTCAACAAAGGGCTCATTCCCCGCAGCCATCTCTCGTCGTCTGCTTGCAAGAAGTGCAGTAAATAGCGCAGTTGCCAATTCTTTTTGCAGTGCCGCCGCAATGAGGGCAGATTAAGCCTTCATCGTTGAATTCTTTCAGTGATTTTTGCTCTTCGTTAAGCTCTTGCATTGCTAAGCTTGGCGCATCTTGCAGATTTTCCGAAAGGTTGACTTCAAATTCTAGCGCTTTATTTCTGTTTCCAAATGTATTTAGCATAAACTGGGATACATAATCAACAATTGATGACGCTGTTCTAATAGTTGACCTGTTCTTGTCAAGCTCTCCTCCGCTCGTGTTTCTGACAAAGCCAGCAGGCTCAAATTTATGATGCCTGAACTTGGTAAAAAGAACATCACACGGTATTCCATATTGCAAATTCAATGATACTGAAGTTGCCCACGCGTCCATAAGGCCCCTGATAGTAGAGCCTTGTTTGTGCATAGTTACGAAAATCTCTCCTGGCTTGCCGTCATCATAAAGCCCGACTGTTATGTAGCCCTCATGTCCCGCAATGTCAAACTTATGGGTTAGTGATTTTCTTGTTTGCGGAAGCTTCTGCCTCTCCTGTAATTTAACAACAATTTCTTTCTGCCTTTTTATCATTTCTCCTTCTGTCTTTTGTGTATTTAATGGCTGGCCTCTCTTGCTATTTTCCCTGTAAATCGCAATTGCTTTCAAGCGTTGCTCCCACGCAAAAATATAAGCGTCAATAATATCGTCTACTGTTGATTCTTCAGGCATATTAATTGTCTTGCTTATCGCTCCTGAAATAAATGGCTGGGTAACAGCCATCATTTTGACATGCCCTTTGTAATGAATGGATCTTTTTCCTTTAGCAGCCTTGAAAGCGCAATCAAATACAGGCAAATGCTCTTCCCTAAGCCATGGCGCCCCTTCAATAGTATCGTTTTTATCAATATAAGCAATAATATTTTCTATTTGCTGTTCAGCATAGTCCAAATTCCTTAGAGCCAAAGGCACGCTTCTGTTCGCAATCTTCAGCATTCCTCCTCCAGCCAGAACTTTATATTTAACTAAGGCAATATCTGGCTCAATTCCAGTAGTATCACAATCCATCATAAATGCTATTGTTCCTGTAGGAGCAAGAACAGTCGTTTGGGCGTTTCTATACCCGTATTTTTCCCCTAACTCTACTGCATCAGACCAGCAGTCCCACGCCTCATTCACCAAATACCTAAAATGGGCAGGCATCTTTGTAACTCCTATTTCCTTGACATGCTCCTTGTGCATTTTCATAACTTCAAGCATTGATTCCCTGTTTTCCTTAAATCCTGGAAATGGGCCAACAGAAGCTGCTAATTCAGCAGAAGTTTTGTAAGCTTCCCCGCACATTATTGCAGTTATTGCAGCAGCTACTGCTCTTCCTTCATCAGAATCATAAGGCAGCCCAAAGCTCATTAACAAGGCGCCAAGGTTTGCATAGCCTAATCCAAGAGTCCTAAAAATATGACTTCTTTCAGTAATTTCAGGAGTCGGATAGCTTGCGCCGTCAATAATTATCTCCATTGCTGTTATAAATGTTCTGACAACTGACTTAAATTTTTCAACATCAAATCCTCCGTCATCAGTCCTGAATTTCATTAAGTTTATAGAAGCAAGATTGCACGCAGTATCATCAAGAAAAATATATTCAGAGCATGGATTAGTTGCATTTATTCTTCCAGAATTCTTGCACGTGTGATATTTTTGAATAACAGAATCGCATTGAATTCCAGGATCTCCGCAAAACCAAGTTCCCTCTGCTATTGCTTTCATCATATCCTTTGCTTTATATGTGTTAACAACTTCACCGGTCAAAACCGCCTTTGTTTTCCATTCTGCATTATTTTTAACAGCTTCCATGAATTCATCCGGAACTCTGACAGACATATTGCAATTTTGGAAGAATATTGAGCTATAAGCATCTCCATTCATTCCTCCAGAATATCCTTGTTCAATTAATGCCCACGCTTTCTTTTCCTCCTTCTGCTTTGCCTCGATGAATTCAAAAATATCCGGATGATCAATATTCAAAATCTCCATTTTAGCAGCTCTTCTTGTTTTTCCTCCTGATTTGATTATATTCGCGTAAGTGTCATAACATTTCATAAATGAAACAGGGCCAGAAGCTCTTCCTCCTCCGGTAATTTTTTCCTTATTGCCTCTTAGCGGACTTCTGTTAGTGCCAGTTCCAGACCCTGCTTTGAATAAAGTAACCTCGGCTTCCTGCACTTTCATAATTGATTCTATATTATCCTGAATGCTCAAGATAAAGCACGCAGAGCACTGCGGCCTGTCTTCACCTTTTTTCGCTGGAACAACTTTTCCAGATTCCAAATCAAATTTATAAGCAGAAACGCCTCCTGCTTCTGGATTGTAATTATTTATACCAACATTAAACCAAACAGGGCTGTTAAAAACACAAAGCTGATTCAAGCAGATTGCAGCAATTTCATCTTCCAATATTTTTGCTTGCTCTTCATTAAAGTATTTCTGCTTCAAAGCCTGCCTGCTGAAGAACTTTGAGGCTCTTCCTATAAGCATCTCAACGCTATTCTCCCGCTCTCCTTTTGCTTGGTCGCCCCAGAAATATTTGCTTGCAACAACTTTTAATGCCAAAGCGCTCCAGAAGTCCGGCCTTTTTACATTTGGCTGTACAAAAATTATTTTCCCCAAATCGTCTGTAACTTTAACCTCTTCAGCAATCCACTTCATTTGATTGCCTAAAATGTCATATTCGAATGGGTTTTTTCCATGCTTTGTAAAATACCTATTCAGCTCAAATTCGCCGCCTTCCAAAATTTTTAGTCTTTCAGGAGCCATTTTTTATTTTTACCTCTAAAATAATTTATTAAATTCTTAAAGCTGTTAAAATTAGAAAGAAGAGAATTATAATTGTGCTCTTCGCCAATAGCCTCTTTTTTCATAGTTTATCCAGATAAAAATCATATTTAAACATTTCTATCAAACATTAATTATCGTCGATTTCGCTCTTTTTTTATAGCATCTTAATTTTTTAGTAACAAATTATTTTTCATCTTTCAGAAATAATTTTTCAAGTAAATTTTTATTCTAGGATAATTTATATATTACTTTTTCTTCAAGGAGATATGCAGACCAAATTTAAAAGGCATCAATCTGTTGTTTTGCTTAGAGACGCCAATCCAGAATATGTTGAATATCATAATTCTGAAGAAGAGGATTTTAAAGAAATCCCAATAAAAAGAGGAATGAAGGGAAAAATAAATATTTTGCTTCCAAACGGGCAGTATCATGTTGGAATTTTTGACAAAAAAGGCGAGATTCTCGCCTATGCACCCATGAATGAGGAAGATTTGGAAGCTGTTTAGTGTTAATTAATATAAAATAAACCATGCAACTTAACATGGTTTACATTCAATAGCTCAAAAATAATATAATCAATAGTCCTTAATAATAGTGTATAAGATAATTAAAATTAACCCTTATTAGCGATAATAAACTTATGGAAACGTTAAGTTTGACATTAGACTTAACAATCAATATGTATAATAAAAAGAGATAATCTTTATTAAATGTTGTTGAGGCTTTTAATTATGGAACCAAAACCTCCAAACCTAAAACGTGGCGAGAGGCTTTTAAGATTATTTTATCCTTCTGGCGCAATAGATCTCAGCTTTAAATCATTAGATAACCTGCCTGCGTTATTTGAAGGAAATCCTAGGCCTGATGAAGAATTGTAAAGAGCGATTATTTATGCTCCAACACCTCCTAATTCAATTACTTATCACGAGCCTGTTTATGAACAATATCCTCATGCAGAAGAGCTTTTGAAAAAATTAAACCTGCTTAAAAAACAGCCAAAGCCAACCGCTTTCCCCTCCCCCAAAAAAGAAAAAGTGAAACCAAGTAAGAAAGAAAAAACGCCTTCGGAGCCAGTGCCAATATATGACGGAGAATATATATTCTTCCCAAATGGATACAGCTATGATTGTCATTTGAATCTGTTTATACCTCCAACTAACGATAACAAACAAAAGTCTCATAAAGCCAGTTTTGAATATGTTGCACAGCTCGCTGAAGAATATTTTACAGGAGAAGTTAGACTTTCAGATAATAGACCAATTACTGCAAGGAGAACGTTGGATGAACTTATTAGTAAATCAGAAGAATTAGGAGCGAATCTTCTCGTCAAGTGTAAAACTAGACGCACAAAAGGTATTTATTTATTATTTCAAGTTTCTGACCAGAATATTCTTAGCCAGATTAAAGATTACACTGTGCCTGCGCTAAAAGAAAAACAAGAAAGTAAAAGACTATGCTGAAGCAGTGACCTCAATATTTGATGGCGTTTCTGGCGTTTGACTTCCAGCTTCAATTTCCTGTTCTATTTCCTTATCATCAGCATTCTTTTCCTTGGCCAAGAAAGCCCACCACGGCTTCTTTGTTTTTATAATTTCCCCAGTTTCAGCATCAACCATGGCCGCTACATGCATTTTCTTCTTGAATATAAATAAAATTCTGGAATCCTTCTCTGTTTTTACTTCATAAGCTGTGCTTGTTTCATTTCCAGAGCCAACTTCTTTTAATTCAATTGTGCAATTTCTCTCTGCGCATTTAGCTCTTAATCTCTTCAAAGCAGTCTCGGAAGCTGTGTCTGGCATAACTTTAATAAGTGCAAATCTGCCATTTGACAAATAAGCTCTTAATATTTCTCCTCTTGTTCCATTTCCTATGTCTTCGGCAGTCAAGTTCAAGCCGGTTTTAGCATTAATTCTGCCGGCAAGAATTTCCTTTTGCTCTTGGCTCAATTCTCTAATTGTAATATTTCTTCCCTCAATTATTAGCTTGCCATTTTTTTCCCTTATTTTCTGCCTGAATTCAATAACTCTTTTCTCTCTTTCACTCTTATTCACTATTCTAGTTCTCATTTCTATTTCAATTTCCCCATTTCTTTCCCTTGTTCTTGTCTCAGTTACTGTTTTTACCCCACCTTCATTAGCTACATTTCTTGTCCTTGTATCTGTTCTTACTTCAGCATTGCTGCTAGAGCCAGAATTATCTGAACTATTATTATTACTCCCAGTTTCAGCATAGGCAAAGCTAATTAAACTCAATATCAATACAATAGTTAATAAAATAACACCTATCTTTTTCATATCGTATCCAAGAAAAAGCAATATTTAAAGCTTATTGATAAAGCATTTCTTGAATTATTTGCAGTTTATTATAACTTCCTACGTTATCACGAAGGTATAGACATCACACCAATAGAGAAAGCATGAATTAACCTTAATCTTGAAGGCAATCAATGGCTAAATTTGATTTATAGGAGCAAAGGGTTATGAACTCTAATAAACTATCTTTCTAATCTTTTTCTCATTGCTTTTAGCAATGGTGGCTCTTTATCGCTAATAACTTGAGAGATTCTTTTTCTATTAGAGTCTGGAACATATGGACTTTTACTAAAATATGAAAAAAATGCTTTTAACATTCTTTCATCCTGCGGGAAACCTTCACTTTCAAGCTGTCTTCCAATGTCAAATGCCGCAAGATATCTTTTAGCACTGTAACCTGCTAAAACAGGCAAATCTAAAAGATAATTAATTGTTTCATCATCTGACAATCCAGCTATTCTTCCTAATCTTGTTTTTTGCCTTACAACTCTTTCATGGTCTAATCCTGCAAATTGAGGATGAGTTAGTATTGCTCTTTTAACTTTATCTTCATTATTAGCTCCATACACTTCTATTCCTTGCCTTACAACTCTTTCATGATCATATCCTGCAAATGAAGGAAAACTAAGAACAGCTCTTTTAACTTCCTTAAAAGTGCAGTTATAAACACCAGAAATTTTATTGAATAAATCTGTTAATTCTTGGCGAGTTTTCTTTCTATGATGAAAGCAGCTGCTTTCAGCTAATTTTTTTGCTTCTTCTATTCCAAATCCAATTGAAACCAATTCTTTTAATATCATCTTAAATCAAGAGAAATCATTATTTTTAAAGTTATCGTTTAAATAGTAATTATTTAGTGGTAAAAGTATTGATGAACTTCTTATCTTTCATCAACCGATTACTTCACAGAACCTTGAGATTTTAAAATCAACCAAAAGTATATGCAAAAACTTTCATTTCTTCAAAGGCCAGGATTTTCAAGACCCTGCTATGGTAGTCCTTGTCTTTAATAAGATTGTACATATCTGCCCCTTCAAGCTTTACATAGCTCTTTCTGTTCTTTAAGACAACATTAGAGCCAGCGCCTTCTTTGGTTAAGGGAGCGTCATCTACTAGGACTTCTGCTTCTCCGACGCCTGACATAACTACATTTACTTCAGAGGCATAATACCTGTAAGCAATATATCCTCTCCCTTCCTTGCCTTTATACTCTAAATATTCCTCTGTTTGAGCCCAGTCTCCCTGAAGATAAATCACGCCTTCCTTGTATATTTTGGGATCAGCGTATTCATCGCACCCTTCTTTTGTGCATACTTTTCCAGAACCAATCCCATTGTTTCTTAAAGAGCCAGCATAACTCTCTTTGGAAATATTATAAGCGTATTTCCTCTTTTGCTCATCAATTTTTTTAGAGTCAGAAATCTCGCCTAATTTTCTCAGCTCTTCTTCAATTTTTGAATCTATTTCATCATATCCAGATTCGCCAACGTGCTCAAAAATTAATTCGCCTTCGGCATTTATTAGAGCAGCCCTTGGCCAGTAAGTATTTCCATAATTATCCCAATTAATTCTTCTAGGATCATTCAAAACAGGCCAGTTTATCCCGTGCTTTTTCACAGCATACTTGACATTTCCAATTTCTTTCTCAAATTCAAACTCTGGCGTATGAATCCCAATCAAAACAAATCTTTTATTTTTGTATTTTTCAACAATCTTTTTCAAGGCTGACAAGGTTCTAATGCAATTTACGCATGAATAAGCCCAAAAATCCAATAAAATGATTTTCCCTTTCAATCTTTCAAGCTTCAGCGGCCTTGAATTTATCCATTGCTTATCACTATCAAATTCAATTTCAGGCGCCTCTTTCTTTCTCATGAGATTCAACATATTTATTCTCCATAACCCCAGTTCGGATTAGTTTTTTTAATAACTTTGCACAATTCAACTACATTTTTCCCCATTAGTTCTACATCATTTTCCATCCATTCATTATCGCTTTTATCTGAAAACCTTTTATTATAAAAGAACATTGAATATGGCGGGAATATCATTCCCATGTGGCTTAGAGGACCGGCCATGTCCAAAATTGCTTTCCACGCACCATCTTCCTCGCACGTTGCAATAAATCCAGCTACTTTTCCTTCTAATTGAAAATCTCTCAATTCGAATATTGTTAATTTCTCAATAAAATTTTTCATTAGGGAGCTTACGTTCATCCAATACACAGGAGTTGCGAGAATAAAGCCATCAGCTTTCAAAATTTCCCCTGATAACTCTTTAAAGTCATCTTCTGCTTCTTTAACATATTGGCTATGATAAAATTCCTTTTCAATATCAATTAAATCAAAGATTTTAGTTTTTGCTCCTCTTTTTTCAACTTCCTTTAAAGCCTTCTTTAATAATCTGGAGCAAAGGCCATCTTTATTAGGACTTCCATTAATTCCTAAAATTAATATATCTTTTTTTTCTTCTTTTTTTATAGCCATAATAATCCTAAAAAACCAAGTATTAATATAACTTGCTATGAGACAAGAAGCTGCTAATTTCATTTAATACTTTATCCAAGTCTTTCCTTTTGGTTTTCTCATTTAATGAAAATCTGACAGCTCCATTTAATTCATCTTTTTTTAAGCCAAGTGCTTTTAAGACCCTATTTTCCTTCTTCTGCTTGCTCAGGCAAGCAGATTTAGTAGAGCACATAATTCCTTTTTCTGACAAGAATAAGACCAAATCATCACCATTAATTCCATTAAAACTTACGTTAATATTATTGTAAAGCCTCTTTTCCTTTGAGCCATTTATCTTGCCGCCAATTTTTTCCAGCTCATCAGCGAAATAATCCCTCAACTTTTTAATTTTGTTTTTATCAATTTTTTTTGTAATTTCCAGAGCTTTTGCAAATCCTGCTATGGCAGGAACATTTTCAGTTCCTCCACGGATTCCGTGCTCCTGCCCTCCTCCGATTATTAAAGGACTTATCTTTATGCCTTCTCTTATGTAAAGAAATCCAATTCCCTTTGGGCCTGATATTTTATGAGCAGACGCAGATAGCATATCTATAGCAAAGTCTCGAACATTAATTTTCTCTTTTCCAAAACTTTGCACAGCATCAGTATGAAATATAACTCCTTTTCTTTTGCAAATTTTGCCAATTATGGACAAATCCTGCAAAACTCCGATTTCATTGTTGGCGTGAATTATTGAAACAAGCAAAGTCTTATTATCAATGGCTCTTTCCAAATAACCAATATCAGCCAAGCCGTTATTATCCACAGGTATTTCAATTATTTTATATCCTTTCTCCTTCAAAGCCATGCAAGACTCATAAACTGAAGAATGCTCTATTGCAGAGATAATAATTTTCTTTTTGCCAGGATTTGCATTTGCCAAACCTAAAATGGCGAGATTATTCGCCTCTGTCCCTCCTGATGTAAATATTATCTCAAATACTTTGGCCAATATTTCTTGGGCGATTTTCCTTCTGGCCGAATTCATTTCTTTTAAGGCAGCTTCGCCCAATTCATGAGGAGAACTAGGATTGCCATACTTCTCACTATAAAACTTATTCATTTCTTTAATAACCTCTGGATAAACAGGAGTTGTTGCTCCATTATCCAGATAAATTATCTTCTTCATAAAAGAAAGACTAAAAGAGGGTTTTTATATTTTTAATACGACGACTTTTCTTCTATAGACGAGACATTGAATTACATTGAATAGGTTTTCAAGTTGAAGAAATAGCTACTGCTTTTTGCTGGAGATTCTCTGACGCAGATTTGACACTCTTTGTCTTTTTGGATGATAAACTCCTACGAACTGCTTACCTGAAAAAAGCTCTGTTAAGGAAAAAGCGTCCCTGACAGGATCAAATTCGACATGGCTAAATGCTGCCTCGAGCGCTCTTTCAATTTTGCCTTTATACTGAACTTGGGCAAGAAGGCAGAGGGTATCACGGCAATTATCGTATTCAGGAATAGATATGTCCCGACAACGTTCATATAAGTTAAATCGATTACTATGAATTTCGTAAAAAAATCGCATATCTTTGCTGATTGGCATTCATTTATTGGCTAGCAGAGATTTATAAACATTTATATAATTTGCGCAATATTTCTTTTATTTCAATCTAAAAGCAGAAAAAGCGAGATATCCTGAGATAATTAAAGCAATCCAAGAAGCCCAAAGAGGAACATTTTAATTTTTCTTCCTAAGGCGACCTGCCACTACCGCCTAAAATAATCTTTTCAGCCAACTAAGAAACTTTTGCCAAAGACCGCTACCTATACATTCATTGTCTATACATAAGTTTGTAGAGCATTCAAAATTATTATCGCAAGAAGCGCTTTTACCTAATTGAGAAACAAACTCGCTTTCTGCAGAGCAATATTTACTTTCCTGCCTAAAGCCTATTGGCACGCATTTATCCTCTAAAACACAGCCATTGCAAATATCGGTTGTTATTGCTGGTGTTTCTCCTGGCAATGCTTCTGACAATGGTGGCTGTTGTGGTAGTTCGCTTATAGGAATAGGAGGAGGAGGTTGCGTTTGGCGGTTACATATTGCTTTGTCGCATCCATTCTGGCATCCATAAGATTGATAAGTATATTTGCCATCAACATCACAGGAATATTCTAAAAGAGTTGTGCTATCTAAGCAATAATCACTATAATTAATGCTGCGATAACTCGCAGTTCCATTTACATAATAATTAACTCCTCCATCGGTATCTGTGCACGCTGTTGTTGATGGTCGTAAGCATATTCCATTACCGCATCCATAAGGGCAAATATAAGTTTCATTTTTTAAATTAGAGCCATCGCAGTAATATTCAATTATCCCGTCGAATAAGCATTTTATGTCATAATAAATTTGTATGTAAGTCCCATTAGACCAAGACATAGTTACATTTCCACGAGTGTAATAATCTTGTCCGTCGCTGTCCAAGCAAATCAGCGTTGGTGTTCCACCTCCGCCAGAAGAAGATATTTTGGCTTTTTGCTCATTATAAATAGTTGAAACCTCGCTCGCTGTTAAAGCTCTGTTGTAAACAGCGACTTCATCAAGCAAGCCAGAGTAATAAACTGGTGCAGTAGAACTGCCAGCTCCTGAATTAGGCCAATTAGCAGCAATGCCTCGTCCTAAATAATAATAGGCAACAGCATAGCCAACTTCATTAACTCCTGTTTGAGACCTAGCCAGCGTATTGTCTATATAAAGAACTTCCTGGCCTATAGCAGCATAAGTAACAACCGCGTGGTGCCATTGATTGTCATTTACAACAGAAGAAGAATCTAACTGATTATATCCTGTTGCGCCCCCATAGCCATGCCAGAAAAAGCTGGCGTATAATTTACCATCTGTTCCAATATATAAAGCAGGTACTCTTGAATAGCCTGATGAATCCTGCTGTCCCAAAATTACCCCCTTTCCAGAAGTTTTAAACCAGACAGAAAATGATATATTATATATATAATTAGTTGTGTTCCCTGATGAAAGATAAGCTGGAAATTCGCTCAATGCCATAGAAACATAGCCATTCCCAGAAAAATTCCCTGACTTTCCTCCGACGCCATCACTAGCAATAACCACATTTGTCCCTACCGCGCTGTCAAAAGAATAAGAAGCAAGCCTCCCTTCTAAAATATCATATCCTGTTATTTTATTTGCTCCAAAAAGCTCCCTAAGCCAATCGCCAAATGAGAAAGCAGATACTGCGCTTAAAGACAATAAAATAACTCCAATTAAAACTAAAGCAAAAATAACCTCTTTCTTATGTTTTCCCATAATCTCCTCTTTTTAAATCAGCAGCAAGCTAGTTCATAATTATCGAATGAAAACAACTATATAAATTCTTCGTTTTTTTGACATAAAAGTATATGCTGCGATATATATTTTACATTGCAATATAAGGAATTTTAGTTTGACGATGATAATTCGGATAATATATTTTATTGGATTAGAATGATAAAAAAGCAGCGAATAATATAACTCGAAGAAGATAGTAATTGCAAAATAATGAGACTTTAATAACGGGAGATAAAAAGCACTTTGAAAGAATAAAAGATTTGAAGATAGAAAGTTATTAGCTCTTCGAATTCCTAAATTCTCTCAGCAGTTTTATCTTTTTTGCTTTTTCAATTAGCTTTCGCGTTTCTCTATTAACAATTCTGGCATGTTTAGCGCTCCATACTTTATCAGGCACAGATTTCATATAAGCAACCCATTTATCTATTTTCTTCATTTCTTTTTCATGCGCTATTCTTTTCCTCTCCTTCTCCACTTTCTTTTTTTCTTCTGACCAATTTAATCTTTTTAGGCATTCTTCCAGTACTTCTCTTGCATCTTCGTCGTCGCATTCACAAATATGAAAATTCAACTCTATCAACGTTTTTTTCTAAGCCCATTTTTAAAAGATAAAAAATGCTGTATAAAAACTTTCCTTACTCTCTCCTGATAGAAACATCTTTGGAAAGAGAAAGATATTTAAATGACCATTCCGTAAATAAGATATGGAAAAAGGGATTATTAGCACGCATAAATGGGTGAATTCTTTATGTATCAAGCTAACTAGTCCTACTTGCGTCTTTATTTCTCTCTACGAGTAAGCCAATAAAAATTTCTGGTCTTGCATCGTCGCTAACATGACTACCAAACTACAACCTCAGGTCCTTGCAATTTCTAACAAAACCATACTTATAGAAAGCCTCCCAAATTCATTAAAAAAGGAAATGCAAAAATTTATATCAAGGAATATAATAGTAAAAAATTATTGCTGTAAAAGCTGTCTCAACGCGCATATTTTAAAAAAGGCGAATGATTTACAATTAGAACCAGAATTTGTTAGTTCTTTAAAAGAAGAAATGAAAGAAGGCATCGGCCATAATGACTATTACTTGGATAATAATCAGCTGATTAAGATATAAATATATTTTTTAGGATGACAAGGGTTTGCCGCCTTTTTGATTCAACAAGTAAAAAAGGGAAAAATCATTTTTCTCTTTTCATAAATCTCTTAAGAAATTCGGAATGCTTTTCCCTATTAATGACTCTTGTTATTTTCCAGAATTCTTTTCCAAAGGCTGGCTCTGCTTTCACGCTTCCTACAACTTTCCTGTAAATTTTATCTGTTAAAATGATATTTTCCTGCGCCAGTTCAGAGCCCCTCTTTGCCGCAATAGTTGTGCTTCCAATAGATGTGAATCTCATTTTTTCTCCTATTTTTTCCACAATCATTTCTCCGGCATTGATGCAGATACCATATTTGGCCTTTAAAGCTCTTCTAGAATTATGCTCTTTTAATGCATCATTTATTTTTTCTGCGAATCTTATAGCATCAAGATTCTGTTTCTTTTCATCTTGCTCTCCAAAGAAAATTATAATCTTCTCATGGCCTTGCTCATAAGCTCTTGTCTTGCTTTTTTCTAAGCCCTGAATCAATGAATTAACAGATTCAAAAGGGTTACTTCCTGCAGCTTTATGCTCATTAATGTTTTTCATTTTCAAAGCCACAACAGCTGTTATTTCCCTCCTTCCTCCATCCATAAAGCTCTTTGTCTTCTCAAATTTCTGCTCCGGCATAATAAATGATGCTTTGAATGGCTCTGCTTTCACGCTTCTTTCTAAATTAGGTTCTTTTCCTATAAAGCTAAGCTTTCTTATTCTCCTATAAGCCAAAAGCGCAATTGCAATTAATATTAAAATTACGAAAACCCAGATTAGAATTGATAGATTGCTGCCAAAATTTGGATTGCTAATATCTTTTATACCAATTGTTTTTCCAGTAAGATAGGCATCTCCAAGTTCAACAGATTTGTTTCCTTCATCTACAATTATTTTATAATCACCATCTGGAGCAACTAATTTATATTTCTTCTTTTCTCCAATTTCAAGATTAACCTCTTTTATTTCCCTGACATTTCCAATTGATACTTCAACTACCTTTTTGTAAGGTACATTTCCAGTATTCTCAATAATAAGAGTCTGATTCTCTAAGACAAATGATGCTTCTTCCAATCTCTCAATAAAAAATGCTCTTTTTCCTTCAATTTCATCAAATTTTCCCTCAATATTCCAAAAGCCAGGGCTCTGATTCTTTCCTATAAAAAATGCCTGCGCTTCTCCAGATTTCACAACTTTATTATCTACTAATTTATCTTTTGAATTATAAATCCTTATTTCAGCATCTCTTTTTGCCTCTTCTCCTGCTTGGTCATAAACCAATAATATATATAACAATTCATTGCCTGGATTTATGTTAACTTTATCAATAGCAATATCAATTTTCCTTACAACCTGATTTACCTTTATTTGTGCAGTCGCATTTCCTTCATTTAATATCTCTCCAAGGTTATTTTTATCATAAGCTCTTATTTTTATTTCGTATTCTTTTGCAGGGGCATTTCCTGGCAATTCCAGAGTAGAATTAAATAAGCCTGATGAAACAGGGCTTGTAAACCAAACGCCAATTTCTTCAATTGTTATATCAACAAATCCATCTAGATTCTGGCCATTGATCTTTTTCGCATCACCAGAGATTCTCAAATTATCTCCTGGATTCAGAGCATTTCCAAGTAAATTTAAGTTAATATTGACAGCATTACTGATTGTAAAATGCTGGCTCTCTCTTTTATCTGTTCCATAAGAAGCACTAATAAAGCACTCCCCTCCCAAACTACCTATAAGAAATCTGCCAATCTTAGCATCCAGAATTATATTTCTCTTTTCTCCAGCCTTCAAAGAAATTGGATTTTTATATATTTCAACCTCTCCTGAATTGCATATAAGCTTTGCCGCAAAAAAGTCATTTGTTTCCGTATTTGGATTCAAGCTTATGTTTAATGTAAGCTCGTCTCCAAGGTTATAAATTACTTTTGGCTGCCCTAAAATAATTTCGGCAGATGTAAATGGAGCAATAAATAATATAACAGCAACTAGAATAATAAATATGTCTAATAGTGCGTCCTTTTTCATATCACTAAAAGCCAGGTTTCATATATAAATCTTCTTGCCTCTCATTGTTATTGTGAATATTTATAAAACCCTTTTCCTTTGATGAGCAATGGAAAATATGAATATTGAAAATGAGAAGCTTATAAAGGAATTCGGCGCTTTGCCTCTGGATAGAGTTAGCGAGAAGCCTGATTTTTATTCATTCAAAACAGGCATCTTAGCCTCCCACAGGGATTTTGACTTATTCCTTAAAGCATTAAAGAAAGGAGAAAAATGCGCCATAGTTTCAGGGGTAAACGCTTCTGGCTCCTTGCATTTAGGCCATAAAGCTGTTTTTGACACGAATCTCTTCTTCCAGAAAAAATATAATATCCCTGTTTTCATCCCAATTTCAGATGATGAAAGCTATGTTTCAGGAAAAGTAAAAAACCAGGAAGAAGCATTGAAAAACGCCATGCAATTAGCAAAGGAATTATTAGCTTACGGCTTTGATCCTAAAAAAACATACTTTATCATTGATCAGGTATATACGAACATTTATAATTTGGCAATCAAATTATCAAAAAAAATTAATTTATCAGAAATAAAAGCCTCTTATGGCTATAAAAACGAGGAAAATATTGGCTTGCATTTTTACCCTGCAATTCAATCAGCCCATATTCTTCTTCCAGAAGAGAAATTTAATATTAAGAATGTATTAGTCCCGATAGGACCTGATGAAGATGCCCATATAAGAATTTGCAGAGATATTGCATCTCGTTTGGGTTACAATAAGCCAGCTATTTTACATTCTCTCTTCTTGCCTGGCCTAGATTTGCAAAAAATGTCAAAATCAAAAAATAACGCAATTTTTCTCTTGGACAAAGAAGAAGAAATAAAAAAGAAAATAAGCTCTGCTTTTTCAGGGGGGCAAAAAACTCTAGAAGAACAGAGAAAATTAGGAGGAAATCCTGATATAGATGTTTCTTTTCTCTATTTGAAATACCTCTTCTTAAATGAAAAAGAAAGCTCAAAATTGGCTGAAGACTACAAGAAAGGAAAGCTTATGACTTCAAAACTTAAAGAATTATTTGCTTTAAAATCAATACATTTTATAAAAGACTTTCAAAAAAAACTGAAAAAAGTCTCTGATATAGATGTTAGAAAAGCGATATTAAGAAACGATTAACTTTATAACCACTTATTAATAACTACAAAACCAAAAGGTTTAAATACTCTTATTTTCTAGAAAAAATATGAAAAGAAATCATGAAAATGAAAACATATTTGCTATAGAAGCAGATCATAAAAATCTCTTGAGCCTTAGACCCAAGGGATATCAAGAAAGAAGTGTGAACTCTGCTTTAAGGATAATTGATAGGATTCCTTATGAAATACTAATCCCTCTGGCTTTGGCAGGAGTTTTAATCTTGGGCTCTGCTTATTACACAAGCACAAAAGTAAAATCAGTGTTAAATAATGAAAGAGATAAAACTCCATCTCATTTAGAGCAAAAAACTCCTTAAAATCAGGCTTCTTACGTTGACGGAGAAGAAAACGAAGAAGAAGTTGCCAGAATTATAAACCACAACATGATAGATTCAGTCAGCGTCTTAGGGTTAAATGTGTACTTGTGCACTTAGGAAAAAACTAACTCACAATCTTTAAATATTCTCTTTCTTTAAAAGGGCTATGCGCATTATAACATTACATTGTGATTACATTAAATTCAAGCCTGTTAAAAAAGCCATAAAAAATCCAGAAGAATTAGATGAAAAAAGGAAGAAAGAAATTTTAGTAAAAGATTGCCTCGTTGTTTTAACAGCAGTTGAAAAGGGAGATAATGATCAAATTGTTAAACAGCTTATAGAATCAGTAAAAAAGACAGCCAATGAAGTCAAAGCCAAAAAAATAGTTCTTTATCCTTACGCCCATTTATCTTCTCAATTAGCATCTCCAGATACTGCTTTAGAATATTTAACAGAAGCAGCTCACGTCCTAGAGAAGGAAGGATTTGAGGTTACAAGAGCTCCTTTCGGCTATTACAAAGAATTTGAATTAAAGTGCAAGGGCCATCCTCTTTCTGAATTAAGCAAGGAGTTCAGATCTGGAGCAATTGAAGAAGCAGACAAATTAATACATAGAAAAGAAGAGAAAGAAGAAGACACTTCAAAATTGCTTATGCAGCTATCACGCTCAAAATTAGATACATCAAAGCTGAAAGATAACGACCACAGGATTTTAGGGCAGAAGCTGGATTTATTCTCATTCAACGAATCTGCTCCTGGCGCAATTTTCTGGCATAACAGCGGCTTGATAGTTTTCAATGAATTAAAGCATTTTGTCAGAGAAATATTAAGGAAATTCAATTATCAAGAGATTGCAACGCCGCAAGTTTTAGACAGCAAGCTGTTCAAAGTTTCAGGGCACTGGGCGTATTATAAAGATAATATATTCTTAACGTCTTATGAGGAAAGAGATTTCGGTATAAAGCCAATGAACTGCCCTGGCGCGATGCTGGTTTACAGGTCTAAAAGCAGGAGCTATAAGGAGATGCCATTGAAGTTGGCTGAATTCGGCCTTGACCATAGAAAAGAATTATCTGGGGTTCTTGCTGGCTTGTTTAGATTAGTTCAGCTTACGCAGGACGACGCGCATATTTTCTGTACAAAAGAGCAGATACAATCTGAGATTGAAGACCTTTTAAAAATCATTAAAATAATCTATAAAGATGCTTTTAATTTTGAATATTCATTTGAGCTTTCTACGCGCCCTGATAAATTTATGGGAGACGCCAAAGAATGGGATTATGCTGAAAAGATTTTAGAGGAAGCATTAAAAAAATCAAAGGTCAAATATAAAGTAAATAAGAATGACGGCGCTTTCTACGGCCCAAAAATAGATTTGCACATAAAAGATTCTCTCGGAAGAAACTGGCAGTGCTCAACAATCCAGCTTGACATGCAGATGCCAAAAAGATTTGAATTAACCTATACAGGAGAAGACGGAAAATCTTACACTCCGTTTGTTATACACAGGACAATATTGGGCAGTATTGAAAGATTTATCGGCGTTTTATTAGAGCACCTCAACGGCTTCCTGCCATTGTGGCTTTCCCCAATCCAAGCCAGAATAATCAACTTTACAGACAGGAACATAAAATCAGCTGAAAAAACATTGAGAGAATTAAAGGAAGAAATTCCAAATTTAAGGATTGACTCTGATTTCAGGAATACAACTGTCTCTGACAAGATAAGAGACGCTTCCTTGCAGAAAATTCCTTATGTTATAGTCATAGGAGATAAAGAGGAAAAGAGCAAAACCCTGGCAGTAAGAACGAGGGACGGCAAAGTCAAATATGGCGTGAAAGTAAAAGATTTCATAGAAGAGCTAAAGGATTTAATTGAAAAGAAGAAATAGGGCTTTAAGCCCTAGCTCACCTGCACTTGGCAAGGAGTGCGGTTAAGATTGATTA
>CAYXTB010000007.1:0-32575 GCA_964468255.1 Candidatus Woesearchaeota archaeon
TGATTTTATAACAAATGAAGAACATCAATCATTGAGTGAACTTGGCCTCTTTCTCCACTTTGTACTTTTTTTCTTAAGAATCTTAGAGCATCAAGAGTTCCTTCTGCGTAAACAGATCTTCCATTTATGTTATGAGTTAATATTGCTTCATCATCAGCTGCATCGTGCAGTTCCAAGAAGACTGTTTTGTCTGGAGATATAGCTCTAGCATAAGGATGCTCTTGCATTGTCTCATATTCCCGCAGGGCAGGATTGCTGGAAAAGAAATCACTATTTAATTTTGCGATAAACTCGCTTAAGCTAGCTGTTTCTTCAAAGGTTGGAGCTCTAATAGTGTATTTGTGCCAGCCGTGTCCTTTAAGATGCTCTTCAGGCACTCCTAATTGACGCTGCACTGCAGGATCTCTTATTTTATGTATGCTTTCTTCTTTAAAGTCTATGCCTAAAGTTCTAAAGTATTTTATCATTGCTATGGCTGTTCCGCTTGTATCAGGCTTTCCTGCCTGGTGACTTTCTTGAACTCTTAAGCTATGCCATTTCATAAACCCTGCATTATCTTGTGCAAATTTTTCCATAAATGCCTGCAAAGAAACGATTGGAATGGCCAAGTTGCTAGCAATAACCGCGCTAATGCCAGAGTTTCTTACCATTTCTTCAAGCGCGGATATATCAATTTTTGTTGTTCCCATTACAAATGGCCAATCATTCTTGCAATATAGCATTACATTGTCGTATGTTGCGTGCCCAAGAGTAAAATCAACCACTAATCCGTTCGCAGGAAATCCAGAATTTGCAGAGAAGCATATTTTTTGTGCAGGGCTGTAAAGATGCACTTTAACTCCTTCTATATTTGCTGTTCTTTCTTTATCCTTCGGGCCTGTTAAAGAATAAGGCCAAAGCTCAAAATCAACAGAAGGCACTATTTTTCTTGCTGCTTCTGTTGCCATTTTGCCAGGCAACCCCATTACCATTACAGGAGTTTTCATTTTATTAGCCTGTTTTAGTATTATTTAAAGCTTTTTCTTACTTTTAACTTTAAATTGGTAGTGAATTTCTTAGTTTATGCGATACACTTATAAGCTAATTTCTTCTTTTTTAATTATGGGATTTTGGCCATTGGTTGATAAGATAATAAGGAATGCAGATATTTTGGTTTTAATCGGAGATGCAAGAATGCCTGAATTATCTATAAATAAAGAACTTGAAAGAAAATGCATTAGGCTTAAGAAGCCGTTTATTTTTGTCTTTAATAAAATTGACCTTTTGAATAAAGAGGAAATAGAAAATTTAAAAAGAAATTATAGGGGCGCATTTCTCGTTTCTGGAACTAATAATATCGGCATAAGAGAGCTGAGAAGAAATTTGTTGATAATGGCTAAAAGAATGAAGATTGAAGAGCCGGGAATTGGCGTTGTTGGCTATCCAAATGTTGGCAAGAGTGCCATAATAAATGCCCTTGCTCATAGAAGAAGAACAGAGGTTGCTGATAAGCCAGGCACGACCAGAGGAATTCAATGGGTAAAAGCAGGAAGCTTAAGGATTTTAGACACTCCCGGAGTTATTCCTTATGAGGATAAGACTGGAAAATTAGTTTTAATAGGCTCTAAAAGTCCTGATGATATTTCTAATCCAGAAAAAGACGCTTTACAGATAATTAATATTTTAGTTAAAAGAGATAAAAAAATATTAGAGGATAAGTATAAGATTGAAACAAATGAAGAAAATCTTGAAGAGAGTTACGATATTTTATTGAAAATTGGAAAGAAAAGGGGATTTTTGAAGAAAAAAGGAGAGGTTGATGAAACTAAGACTGCGATTGTAATTATAAGAGATTGGCAGAAAGGAAGATTGAGGGTTTGAATATAATGCCTTATTTAAGCTGCCAGGGATTCAGCTTGATTTTTTCTATTTCGTCCTTGAATTGCCTGGCTTTCTCTTCACCTATAACTTCAAAGTAAGTTTTTATATTTGAGTGTATAGCTTCTCCAAGAGAGCCTTTTTCTTTTATCAGCTTGGCTATATCTGGTTCTGGAAGAGAAGTTTTTGATAGGATTCTCCAGCCTTTAATTGGTTCTGTTTGAGTTAAAGTGTCATAGGCAAGAGTGCTTAAAATTTTTTCTGAATCAAGAATCTCATCATACGAAAGAGCTTCTAAAAGAAGCTTTGATTTTTTGACATCAAGATTTGTATAATCTTTTATGACGAAATTAGTTTCTTTTTCAACTCCTGTAATTATTTCTTTCAATCTTGTTTTCAAAAGAGTGCCTTCATTTCCAAGCTCTACAATATGCCTTTTTACGTCTTCTGATATTTTTTGAATTAGACGACCTTTTTGCATGACTTGCAGAGCCTGATGCAAGCTGGGATAATTTCTTAACTCTAATTTGTTTAATTTATCAACATGAGAATCAAATAACTCTCTTTGCTTTTCCAAAAGATTAATATGTTCGCTTGCTTTTCTTCTTATTTCTTCTGTGCTTTTTAATGGACATTTGATATTTTTATAAAAAAGAGTTATTTCGTGCTTTCTTTCTGAAATTGCTATTACTAAAGTCCCTATCTGCTTTGCCGTCCTTTCTGCTGCTTTGTGCCTTGTGCCTGTTTCTACGCTCTTAAGCTTGCTATCAGGAGTAAGAAGGACATTCGCATGATTGATTTTTTTCATATCTTTTGATAAAACAATTGCTCCGTCCATTTTTGTCAGCTCTATTAGCCTTTGAGAGGTAAAGCGGCAATTTACTCTAAAGCCTCCGTCAAGCAATGGAAAAAGTTTCTCGTTTTCTACGACAATTAAAGCGCCTTTTTCTGCTTTCAAAATGCCTTCTAAAGCTATCCTTAAATTAGTACCCGGAGCAATAGTCTTTAAAATAGAGAAAAACTCCTCTTCGGAGACTTTCTCATTCCCGTTAGCCTGATTAGCATTAGGAATAATTCTTTCTTGGATTTCTTTTTTCACTTCCATGCCTCTTTTTATTATAGTTTAAAGATGCTTGGAGTATTTAATTCTTTTTAATTTTTTCTTTTTGTTGATAAATAGATTTGAATTGATTATTAATAGGAATTTAAGTAAATAGAAGTTGATAATGGAGAAATCACGATATCTTGAATTGACATTATTTTATTATAGAAATGCTTTTTAACCGCTATTTTATGCCTTATAGATGAGCAGTGAGCTATTAAATAAAATAAAAAATTCTGTTGCCTTATCTGTTTTGCTAATAGGGACTGGGTGTGCGACTTATAAAGTTCCGACTTCTTCATATTTTAAACCGCAGGGCGATTGGCATGATGATACGAGAAAGATGGCGTTAGAGCATCCGTTATACAAGGCGATTCCAAGACATAGAGAGCAAATAAAATGGTATGATATTCCACATTGGGCCACATGGGCAGTTGCGGGCAATGACGATGATGGTATTTTTGGAGAGGCATATAGCCCTCCTTATTCAACTAATATTGATTTGGTTACTTTTATGAGATGGAATGTAAGAAACAGCCTTCATAATCTTAAGTTCTATACTCCTCCAGTAGGTAGCGCTAATTGGAAGAAACATTATAATTTCTGCCTGTTTGGAATTGATGGAAATAGACTTAAATTAATGAAAAATCGTGATCCTGGTTTTTTTGGAGAGGGTAAAGCGTCTTTTCACATTGTTCTCAATGATTTTAAGCCTTTCATATCTGCGCGTTTCCCTCTTACAAGAAGAAAAGAATTTCAGTCTTATTTTGGATGGAGGGAGAGAGGAAATTTTGGACTTTCTTTCAGGACAAACAGAAGAAAGGAAGAAGTTTTGGATAAGAATAATATTAAAATAGAGAAGAAAAATAAAAAATGCTCTCGCCGGGATTTGAACCCGGGTCACCGCCGTTCTCCATTGCCATAAAAAGCCCTTTCGAGCGGGCAATGTTTAATTAACAAAGCCTGTCCTAAAGAGGACTGAAGTCATTATCTCATCGATTATAACTTTCGGCTAATGCGAGAGGGCAGTATCTTTGACCTCTAGACCACGAGAGCCTTTTTTGGAAGAAGAAATTTGTTTATAAATGTAATTATTAATAATAGAGCGATAAAATTATAAGAAATAATTATTAGTTAATATTGAGAAAATTATCTATAATGCTACGACATATTTTATGCACTATTTAAACAATAATTGAATTATAGCTTAACTGATTTAAAAGAGTTAATTGGTATAAAGAAGTTAAATCTTAAAAACCTTGTATCCTTTATGCACTTTTTGCTTGACTAGAAGGCCTATTTCATCGCCCTTTTTTGCTTCTTTTACAGGTTTTCTGTCTATTTGCATGCTTTCAATTTTTTGCTCAAAATTTGTTTCTCCGCCCTTTATTCTTATGGTATCTCCTATTTTTAATGGAGATGCTAGTTTTATTGCAATGGCATTTACATGCTCAAAGTAATTTGAGACAATACCTATTTGTTTCTCAGGCATGTTTTTCATAAGTATAAAGGGTATAAAAGCTTTTTTGTTTGTATAGCCCTGCCAGGATTCGAACCTGGGTCACAGCCGCCAGAGGGCTGTACACTTGACCGCTGTGCTACAGGGCTTTAAGCTAACCTATTTTTCAAGAGTTTTAAAGCTTGCTTTTTTGCCGAAAAAGGGAAGGTTTTTATAGAACTGTTTACTTAAAAGAATAAAGAGGCAAAAAGTGTAAATGAGTTTGTTAATGTGGATTTTAATAATTTTATTGATTTTAATACTCATAGTAATGTTCAAGTTCAAGGAAATAAGGCACAAAATTGGTTTGTTAGTAGTTACAGGTATTTTGCTTTTCCTCATATTCTCCATTGCCCAATTATACAGAAGTCATAGTTTAGATTTAACAAGCTTTGATGGTATTGTTGCAGCAGGAAAAATTTATTTTAGTTGGCTTGGTAATGTTTTTCATAACTTGGTCAAGACTTCAAGTTATGTTGTTCAGCAGAATTGGGGACTAAATGTTTCTAATTTAGGTTAAGAGATGAAATTTATATTAATTCTTCTTATTTTTTTACTTATCGGAGCGTTGTTTATTATAAGCAATGAGAATTTGCATTTAAGGGAAAAAGAAGAAGCTAAGAAATTTGCCGGCTTATATTATTCATGGCTTTTTGATATCGGAAAAAATGTTGCTTCAGTAACAGCGTTTGTTATAAAATTTGACTGGCTGCCATCCCAGCAGGATAATAATGATAGTTCTTCCGATAATTAGTATGCGCCAGATAGGTGATAATTATTAATGAAAAAGATAATCAACTGATAGATATTTATGTGAGTTGCGAGTTATTTTACATAATATTGAATAAACGTATTTTATCAACAGATTTTTATAGCTTAATTTTCTTGCTCACATACGCCTCTGTGGCTCAGTGGTAGAGCGTTTCCTTGGTAAGGAAAAGGTCCCGAGTTCAATCCTCGGCAGAGGCTTCTTCGTTATATATTTAAAGCAGAGTTTTTACATTAAGAGCATGGAACTTAAAGATTTTAAAAAGCAGTATGAGCAATTGGCTAGAAAATACAAATTGCCTTCTTTTCAGGAATTAAATGAAGATTTTGAAATTGACAAGATAGATAAGGAGATAGAATGCCATCTTAGAATTATAAGAAAAGTGATGATGGAGAAGATTGTTAATTCTTTGAGCTTTTTGGAGTTATTAACAAATCCTGTAAATGCTCCTAGAATTTATTTGGCTTATATAAGAACAATGTCTGTTGAAGATAAGAAGGTAATAGATGAGCTTTACAGCACACTGGGAAAGTTGAGTCTGCAATCGCTTGATTTAGAGATAGATTATTCAGAGAAAAAGGAAGCTGAGATGGTAAAGATGATATATGAAACTTGGAATTCCTTAAAGCCAAGATTTAGAAAGATTCTTGCCAATGTGAAAAACCCTAATAATATCAGTGTTAAGAAGGAAAGGACATATTTTGGATAATGTTAAGTTTTATTCTTCATTATCCAGCAAATCAAAGATTTCATCTAGGGAAATTTCTAAAACTGAGACAGGTGTTTTTATGTCGAAAGCTCTCAGCGTCTCGGGGTGCAATTCTCCGATATAGCCTATATTTTTATTGTTTATTAGAATAGAGCCTGCTCTGCCTTCTATTAATCCTTTTACAGAAGATTCTTTCAATTCATATTTAAGAGAAAGCATTTTTGTTAAATAATTAAGGATTCTTTTTGTTTCTGTGAAGTTTCCTGGAGCCATTGATATGATTAAGCTTTCCTTTTCTTTTATTGATGTTTCTGATTTTTTGTCCAAAGAGAAGACTTTATCAATTTCAAAAATATTCTGCGGGTATTCATTATCTTTGTTCTCTGCAAGAATTCTTAATGCAGGAATAAGCAAATTAGGTCTTAATAGCTTATATTCTGTCTTTGAATTTTCAACCTCTATTTTTTGCTCTGATTTGAAATATTCAGCTTCTTCTTTCTTGATTAAATGATATGAAGAAGTTTCCAGGAAGCCAAGACCAATAAGAATCTCGGCGATTTTTCTTTTCATATTGTTTTCCCTATTTTCTTCTGCTATTGTTGCAACTTCTGGTATTTTAGGCTTTAGAAGATCATAGCCATAAGCTATCGCTATATCTTCTATGATGTCAACTTCATGCAATATGTCAGTTCTCCATGCTGGAATTAAGACTTTTCCTTTTTTGTACTCAAAACCCATTTTTGCCAGCAGTTTTTCTAAGTCTTTTTCCTTTAAATCAAGACCTAGAAGTTTGTTTGTATTTTCCAGAGAAATCTTCTGGATTTGCGGTTCAAAATCTGGAGTGATAATTTTATTTTTTTCATAGTCTAAATTCAGGGCATAAATCTTTCCTCCCATCTCAGCAAGAGTTGATACGACAATATTAAGAGTTTTCTTTAAAACATCTAAATTGAAGCCAGAGCATTCAATAAAAACATCTTTTGTAGAAGAGGTTATTTTGCCAGTATCATTGCTGTTTATCACAGGAGGCATTGAAAGTATTTTTTTTGCAGAATCTACGAATATAGGGTATTTTTCATGTTTTTCCAGCAGGCTTGCAAATTCACGTCCAGTAGGATGTTTTCTTAATATTTCACTTGCTGTCATTTCTTCAGTGCTTTCTAAAGGGGTAAATTTGATTTCATCTGGTTTCTTAGCTTCATAGGTTATAGGGAGTTTTATTTTTTCTAGCGGATAAATGCCAATTGCTGCCTTCTTCCTATTTCTTCCAATAGTTGAATGCAGTTTTTCCTGCATATCTATAATTTCTTTTATTTTTTCATTGTCAAAAGCAAGGTTTTTTACAATTGCGCAAACTGTATAAGGTCTTACTTCATTGACAGAGGAATCTATCTTTACTCTGAATTCTTTTTCAGGCTTGTTAATCTTGTACTTTTTCAAACCTGGCTCTTTTCCCATAAATGCCTTTAATGCCCTGATAAAGCCATGCATGGAGATTATATCAGGCCGGTTTGGAAAGACTTCAATTTCTAAATGTTCTGAATCTAATAATGCCGGAATTCCTAGCATATTTATTATCTCAAGATTTTTCTCATTTAATTTAATGTATTTTTCAATTTCTTTCCTGCTAAATTTTACATTTGCCATTTTAGTTTTTTATCTCCTGAATATCTTTAATAGTAATCCAGGCGGCCATGTTGTTATATCCCTTTTTATTTATTGTAAATGGCTCTATTTTTTGAGGATTTTTTAAAAATATAAGTATGCAATACTTTTTATCCTTGAATATTTCAGAAAAATGTGCTGCTTCATTTGCGGCTATTCCATCATTCTCTTCATAATCTTCAAGTATTTCTTTGACTTGACCCCAGTCACGGTCTTTATTGAATTTTTCAACTTTGTCTTGAATTTTCTTCATTTTATCCAAATCCTCCTTTCCCTCAATTGCTTGATATCATTTGAATACATCTCTCTAAGGTCTTTAATTTTGTAAAAGTCAGTAATTATTCTGTCAAATCCTTGGCCCCAGGCTAAAACTGGAATGTTTTTTCCTAACAAAGGTGTAACTACTTCTGGTCTGAATATTCCTGCTCCTCCCAATTCCAGCCAGATCTCTTTCTCTGGATGGAAGACCTCTATTTCGACACTTGGTTCAGTATAAGGGAAAAAGCTAGGTCTAAATCTAATCTTTTTATATCCCATTTTTTTGTAAAACTCTTTTAGATATCCAAGGAGATGCCTAAAATTAGCTTTAGGGTCAACAACAATTCCTTCTGCCTGATAGAATTCAAATCCATGGCTCCAGTCCAGGTTTTCATTTCTAAAAACTTTTCCAATAGCGAAAAGCTTTACAGGCAAATCTTTTTCCTTTAAATCTGCTAATGCCCTGGCAGATAATCCGGTTGTATGTGTTCTTAAAACAACCTTTTTTGCTTCTTTTTCTTTCCAGGAATATTGCCAGCCCTTACTTCCTGCAATTCCTGATTCATGTGCCTTCTTTACTGCTTCAACAATCTTTTTGTCTGGCAATTTAGATTCTTGGTCTTTTATGAAAAAAGTATCTTGCAATTCTCTGGCAGGATGGTCTTGTGGAGTAAAGAGGGCATCAAAAATCCAAAAGGAAGAGTCTGTTAATGGTCCAGACATTTCTTTAAATCCCAGGTCAAGCCAGATTCTTTTCGTATATTCAATAGATTGATTAACAAAATGCTCTTTTCCTCCATGAATTCTTGGCACTTGAGCTTGTATGTCATATTTTCTGAATTTTTTGTTTTTTGTCCAGTTTTGCAATATTTCAGGTGTCAGCTCTTCTACTAAATTCAGCTCGATATGTTTGCCAGCTATTTTCTTTCCAGCTTCTGTGAGTTCAAATAATAATATATTTCTTTTATGGATTTCAATTATTTCTTTTCTTTTCTTTAATGAATCAAGGGCAAATTTTTGCTCATCTTTAAGAGTTTCTAAGTCTAATGGCAAGGATTCCAGAAATTGCTCTTCAAGTGATTTCTTTGTTATTTCTTCTTTGCTTGTTTGAAGAGCTAGCTTGCCTTTTGATAAGTTAATGAAGGCTTTATCTTTTAAGACACCAAGAGCGGCTTTAAATTCATTATCTGTTAATTTTGAAAGTTTTTTTGCTTCTTCTATAGGAATATAATTATTTTCTTCTATCACACTAAGAAGATTCCTTTCTGGAAGATGGTGCTTTTTATAGTAAATACCATTTATGCCAATATCTATAATTGTTTTTTGCTCTGTTTTCAAATGCAAAAGACCTTTATTTTCTAAGAATTTTAATGCCCTAATAACAGAAACTTCATCTAAGCCAGAGTTTTTAATAATGCTTTTTATATTTTGATTAAGAAAAGGAATAATTTTTCTTTCTAATGGGGAGAGAGATTCTATTATATCTTGTAGATTATTATTAGCACTTTTTTGGCTATTTGTCTTGCTGTTTTTATTTACATTATCCATATTGGCTTAAAGAGGCAAGGGATTAAAAAGATTGGGGTTTCTGGATTAAAAGGCTTGTTTGGCCTGCTGGCTGGAGGCTCCCAAGCTCAATAGCAAGGAAAAAACGTCTATTTTGTCTTTATAATTTAAAGCTTTTAACTTAGTTTTTGTTTTTCTTAAAATCTTAAGGTTTTGCGAGCTTCTTGCCAGTGTTATGGCTTTCTGCTTTTTATCTAAGTTGCTTATTTCTTTTAAATCTAAACCTATTGTTATATTATTTTTTGTTGCAATTCTTGCTATAATTTCATTTAATCCTGAATCCATTTGTTTTAGAGAGTCTTTTTTGCTTCCTGATTCAACATCAAGGAGAATATCAAATTTGCCGTATTCCAGAATCTTTCTATTAAATTCATTATCTTGGGCTTTGACTATAATGGGCTTGCTTTTGGCTTCTCTTATCATTTTTCTTGCCTTTTCTATGTCTAAAGTGTTAATAATAGAGGTCATTTTGGTTTAACGAGTTAGTAGATGACGATATAAATATGTTGTTGATTAGTCTATAATAACTTTACTTATAAAAATTAACTCAATGTAGATGATGCTGATACAGTTAAAGATATAGTGAAAGACATTAATTTCTTACCAATTTTGTATGTCTTTCCCTTGATAGTCAAGGCGCAAATGGTAAAACTTCAGCGTCCTTGACTATAGTTAAATAGTTTTGAGATTGAACACAAGACCTGTTTTTTATCAGCCATTTATCAAAGTGCCTTTGAAATCTTTATTGTTTAAAATATTATTCAGAGATAAAAGGGAGCCGATAATATAAGTCTTGATTTTATGCTTTTTTATAAGAGTAGAGGCTTGCTGGTCAAGAATGAAGTGCTGGCCGGCATGATATTTTATCTTGAGAGCCATTTTTTCGAACTCTTTCCATGAAATTCTAGAGATGAATTTTGCATCTTTATATTTTCTTGGATCCTTTGTATATAAGCCAGGAACATTTGTTATGTTGATAAAAGGAGCCTTTAAGAAAGAGGCTAGCTTGGCAGATGTCGCATCAGAGGTTGAATGAGAAGAGTATCTTAAAGCTCCGCATATGACAACTTTATTTTTGTGTAAATTGTCTTTTACTTCTTCCATATTTAAGGGAAGAGAATCATTGACTTCTTTGCCAAATAATTGCATTAATAAGAGGGCATTCATTCTTGTTGCTCTTATTCCAGCCAAGGATTGTTCCTCTGTTGATTTGCCTTCTGCTTTCAGGACTTGAATGTATTTTCTTGCTATACTTCCTCCTCCTGTCACGATGACGAATTTGTTTTTATGATAATGCTTTCTTAAGGCTGATTTGAATTTTTTTAAGAATTGGAGATTGATGCCTTTTGAGAGAATTATCATAGAGCCTCCTAGACTGATGACTATCACTCTTTTGTCATTCATTATTAAAGGAGAAATAGGGTTTATTTAAATTTGATGATTATTAAAGTTGTGGTTTGATATTTTATTCTATAGTATATTTATTATTTTTGTTTTCATCTTTTTTCTTAAATTACTAAAATTTAGAGTGCCGTTTTCGTATAATGTTATTTTTCTTAGCATGTTTTTAATATTTCTTTTTCTAAGCAGGCAGTAATGATAGAAATTCCTAAAGCAACTAAAATAGAACTACCAGGCCACCGGCGAACGAGCCAGCGAGATCCTTGTTGTAGGCAAGTAAGTTAAGATTTCCGGAGAGGTAGAACCTGGAAATACCAAGAGCATCTTCACTTGGTCTTTCTTGTGAAGCAGTGTAAAGGTTTCTCTCTCCATTTCCTAATTTAGTAGGCAATCCTGTTTCTAATGATACATCTATATCATCAAAATTTCCAGAATTTTTAGTTAATGTAGGAGAATGTCTTAATTCTGCTCCTTTTGGAAATGTGAAACTTAACCCATAATCGCCCTTGCTAGAATTTCTTATATCATACCCTATAACAACGGCAGGCAAATTGTCAAGATTTCTTAATCTCCCAGGCAGCTGTCTAAATAAATCTCTAGCTAGTTCATTATGTTTCCTTGAAAAATCCAAGACGATTCCAAAATCGATACAATGGTTGCCATAGATACCTAAAGTATCTCCATCATTTAATGTTTTTTGAATGTCTTCTGGCCTATTGACTCTTCGTGTTGGGACTAGTGTTTGTACAACTGGCAAAACCAAGGGATTAGAGTTTATGAGAGTTATGATTCCATTTATTTTTTTCAATACAAATACTTTTAAATTTTTGTTTCTACAATATTTTTTGTCAACTATCTTATTGAAATCTTCCAAGAAGCGAGGAGCTTTTGGACCTCTAATTATAATAGGACTAATAGTTGGCATAGTTGGCTTTTTTATAGCCGGTTCAAGTGCGTATCTATCTTGTGTTTCTGTTTTCATTTTATTTTAAACATAGCTCTTTTTTTAGAGCGTCAATTTTAGATTTATTACTTTCATATTGAGCAGCTAATGAAGTCTTCTATATCTATTAGATTATTTTTTGTCATAGTTTTCTTTTGATTAAATGGTATTTAAATCTTTCTATTAGTTACTATCTAATAGTCAATACGTTAATTGTTTTTAATGAGTTTTATGTTTTTACTTGAGAATGCTTTGACTTTAACCTTGTTTATCATGTTTTATATAAGAAGAAACTTTCTTCATAACTTTCTTTCTGTATAGTACAAGATTTACTTAAAGATATCGCCGTTCTCTTTGCTCCACCATAATAAATCTAGGTGATCTGCTGGAATATTAATTGAGCTTGCGAAATCTAGGAAGATATTTTCTACTTCCAAATAATGCTTGCTGTTTTTTATTTTTTCTTCTTCTATTAGACTTAATTGCTTCAGGTTTCTTAAGATATGCCTGTCAAGAATTGCTATCTTATTATTTGATTTTCCTATGTTTCTTAGGAAATGAGAGGCTTCTTTTAAACCGAATCCAAGAACATTCTCAGAAAGCCAATTTCTTAGTTCTTTTGTATCTTGTTTGGAATTAATTTGAGATTGAATGTTAGGCCATAATTGGAGGTTATGGATAATATAAGATGATTTATTATTGTGGAATCTTGTTTTTGATTTTAAGATTGATATTAATTTCTCTTTTTCTATGTTGCTTAAAGATAATTTTTTAAGCTCTTCAATTGCTTGCCAGCATTTTTTAGCATTACTTTGTGGGGTTAAAAGGCAGAAAAGAAATTCATAAATATATGAACTAATTGGTAAGGATTTGAAATCATTTAATCTTGATTTTATATCTTCTTTTTTTTCTTTGTAAAGAGCTAGTGTTTCTTCCATTAATTTGAAGGAAGAAAGGAGTTTAAATATTTAATTTATACTGGGATACTTGATAAAATAACAATTATGGGTTTAAAATTAATATATAGTTGGAGAAGAGATAGATATAGTATAAGATAATTATGCTTTATGTGCTATTGTTTCTTCAATAGGAAGGAGTTGGTATTTCCGAAGGTGACGGGGAGGGAGCTTTCTTTTGGATTATAAATCTTGTTCCTACGAATTCTGAGATAACTGCAGTTACTATGAAATCGCCTATTGCTGCCTTGAATATCCCAGGTATTAACGGGATTCTTGCTTTCTCTGAAATCTCATTCATTATTTTATTTATTTCTTCGTTTGTTAAAGAAATGTTTGTTGCCTGAATAACTCCTGACTTGTAAACAAGGACTTGTTTTGCAGGACCAGGGCATTCCAGAGTTTGAATAGTTGGGTCGTAAAGAAGGTTTTCTATTTTTGACATGCCTATTATATTTAATTTTTGTATTATTGAAGAGCGCGGCCTTGGAGCAGCTATGCTTTGTATTAATTGCGGCTGGGACGGCCTTGGAGGCTTGAAATAAGATTTATTTTGCTGTGCTTTAAAAGCCATTTGTTTTCTTAGTTTTTGCGGAAAAGGTCTTAATGGAACTGTTCTTTTCTGAGTTAGCTGAGAAGGATGTATTTTGCCTTCAATTTCTTTGATAACAGAATTTATAGGCCCTCCAATCATTTTCAGCTCATTTTTTGGTTTTTGTATTTGCTGCTTTTGTGGAACTATATTTATTTCTTGCTTTTGAATTTCTTCCTTAGCTTCCTCAAGAATTTGCTCTTCCGGCAAAATGCCTTTGTAAATCTTTATCCTTTCTTTTATTCTATTCAATTTTTGCTTTCTTAGGGCAAGATTTGTTATTATTTCTCTTACAAATAGCTTAAGAAATTCGGTTCTTATTGATTCTGATTCCTGGGCCATGTTAGAATTTTGGAAGAGACCGTTCTGATGAGAGAGAGTATTCTTCCTTGTTTTCTGATGATGGAGAAAAGTTTGAATAAGTTCTTTCCCGTATCTTTTCTTCCATTAAAGTAAGGCCTTTTGCAATTGTTTTGTTTTGCTCTAAAAGACGATCTATTTTCTCCAGGAATTCCCGATCTTTTTCGCTGGCAAGATTTGCCGGGTTCTGGGCAAAGCTTCTTGCAGACATCTCGAAAAGATTAAGCAAGGAGGCAATTTGCTCGGATAATTTGTTAAATTTCTCTGCCAAGTCAGTATGGACTTTCTGCAAAATAACTAAGTTTTCAATTAACTTCTCTTCTAATGACGGGCTTTTCATATTAGTTTCTTTCTTATTTTCTCTTTCAGATGCAGAATTATCCTCTCTTTTCACATTCTTTTTTGGCATTATTTTAAAAGACAAGAGTTGTTTATAAATGTTTATTTTAGCTTTTTTCTTTTGTTTAGTAAAGCTTAAAACCTCTTTTGTTATAAGAGTCTTAGAACCTTTGGTTCTAAGGGTCCATAGTTTAGTGGTAGAATGGACGGCTCCAGCCCGTCAGATGGGGGTTCGATTCCTCCTGGGCCCATCTCACATCTTTTTTAAAATATTAATTTCTTCGAAGGAAATCGAAGAGCCTTTGAATTTTGTGGCGTATAAAAGAGCCTCAAGAACTTTTTTGCCTTTAATATCTATAAGACCTTTTTTATATGCGATGTAGACAAGTTCTGTTGAGCGGATAAAACGATAGGGAGCAAACATAGTCATATTTCTTGAGATTAAAGAAACTTTTTGATGGAGCTTAGCGGACATTAATTTCTCAAGATTTATTGGATTTTCACATAACATTCTCGTCGTTCTTTCATCTATACCAATTAAATTTTCTATACCTCTGTTTATCAGCTCGGAGCTTATAGCCAAGCAGGACATTTCGGCTTCGCTTACAATTGAGATCCACTTATTGTTAATCTGCAAATAATGATTCGCTATATTCATTAATTCATTCATCTTTTCATCCAATTCATTTTCTGAAATGCCTAAGCTTTCCGGCATTTCTAGAATTCCCAAGTCAATTAAATTCTGAACTCTTAAAGCCTCTAATTCGAATCTTTCAACTCCAAGAGGCCTATCAACTACTTCCTGCTTGACATATTTCGTTATTAAAATTTTTATAGAAGTTACTTTTTTTATCTTTTCAAGAATGTAAAGCAGGCCGTTCATAGATAAATTAATAATTGTTCCGGAATCTAAAATAAGGACTTTCATTTTTTATATTTCATAATTAATTTAGTTGGATATTTAATTAGTGGAGTTCCACAGTCTTTTCTTTTCATGAAAAGAACTCCGTTGCTGTTGCAATCCTTTTTTTGACATTTAAGGTTTCCGTGTAGGCTTCTTGGATTTGCTTTCTGCTTGTGTATTCTGCAAGCTCCCATTGCATAACTCCGAGAAGCTTTGCTGTTTGTCCTAATGATATGCCATGTTCATATATTTTGGAAGCTTTATTTAGCGATGCTTTCCTATATACATCTTCTATATATGGCTTAATATTTACTGCCGCATTAGTTAAGACTATTCTGACGTGCCTGAGGTGCTTTATATATAAGTCGTCCCTTTTTGATTTCAATGAAGATATGCAAAAATCTATATCAGAATTAAATCTTTTTATGAAAATCGGCCATTTTTTTATTTTATAGTTGTCCCCTCTTTCGATTAACTTGCTTAATGCATAAATTATTACTGCTAGAGCTATGCTGCCGCCATCCTGGTTTGTAGAGGCAGAATGGATTGTTTGGTCGGATAGGTTTCTAAGAGAAACAGAGTCTCCTTCTTTTATAGCTTTTTTTGCTGATAAAAGAACTTCAGTAACATGCTCAACCTCTTCCATAGAAGAGGCTGTCAAACAAGATATATAAATTTTGCCCGTTTAATGATTATAACTGATAAACTCTCCCGTGAATGCTTAAGTTAATAAATATCTTTTCATATCTAAAAAGATGGAAGTTTTATTGGATAGCAATTTTATAATATCTTGCATGAAGAAGAAAATAGATTTCATATCGCAATTAGAGGAAATTGGCTTTAAAATAATCCTGCCTAGGGAGGTTTATCAGGAATTGAAAGATTTAAGGCTTAAATTGGCTCATGATGATAGAATTGCTGTTGATGCTGCTTTAAAATTGATTGAATCCAGAAAAGTCAGAAAAGTTGGATTTGGAAAAGGAAAGATTGACGAGCATCTAATAAGAAAAGGAAAAGAAGGGTATTATATTGCTACTCTTGATGCAGCAATAAAAAGAGTGATTCCTAATAGAGTTGTTATTTCTAATGCCTCTAACAAGATAATGGTGGAAAGAGATTGATTTCGGCAAGATTTATATAGAAAGATTATCTTTGTAATTACGATTTAGAATGAAAAGGAGGTCTTATGGCAAAGATATCAAGAGCAGTTAGGAATACGAGCAGCGCGCTTGCTGTGCTTGTCAGCTTAGTTGCTTGGATAACCGGGCTTTTAGTGGCGCTTGCAGTTGGGTTTGGCATGATATTGGGAACTCTGTCAGTTCCTGCAATTCCCGAAGCAGTTACTAGCATAGCGGGATGGATTGTTGTTATTCTTGCAATTCTTGGAGCGCTACTTGCAATTGTTGAAAAATTATCAAGGTAAAATATCTTTATTTTTTAATTTGCTTATTTTTTGCTTTGATTTCTTTAAAACTTGTATAAGGCCAAAGGACCTTTGGGATTTTTATTGAGCCGTCTGGCTGTTGATTATTTTCTATTAGGCAAACCATCATTCTTTGTGTTGGGATTGCAGTATTATTTAAAGTGTGAACAAACTTCAAATCAGATTTATCTTGATATTTTATGTTGCTCCTTCTTGCCTGGAAATCTAGGCAGTTTGAGCAGGATCCCAATTCTCTATAGGCGTTTTGACTTGGGAACCAGCCTTCAAAATCAATTGTTTTTGAAGCTACTCTTCCAGTTTCTTGAGATGAGAGAATAACAAATCTAAAAGGAATCTCGAGCTTTTTTAGAATCTCTTCTGAGTTCTTTAAGAGAATATCAAATTCTTTTTTGGAATCCTCCGGTCTGGAAAAGGAGAATTGCTCAATTTTCTCAAACTGGTGAATTCTAAATATTCCTTTTGTGTCTTTTCCATGCGAACCCGCTTCTTTTCTGAAGCACGAAGAGATGCCTGCAAATTTTAAAGGAAGCCGTGAATTCGGTATTATTTCATTCATATAGTAAGCATTTATTGCGTGCTCAGCTGTTCCTATCAGATACAAGTCTTCTGATTCTATCTTATAAATCATATCTTGAAAATTTGAAAGTGGAAGAGCTCCTTCAAGAGCTTTTTTTCTTAGCATAAAAGGGGGCTGGATCAAAGTGAAGCCATTTTTTTTAAAGAAATCAAGAGCAAAATTAATTATAGCATAGTTAAGCTTTACCAAATCGCCTTTCAGATAGTAAAATCTTGAACCAGAAACTTCAGATGCTTTTTTTGTGTCTAAAAGGTCTAGGGCTTCAAGCAAATCAGAATGGTCTTTGATTTTAAACTTAAACTTTGGTATTTTACCATAAACTTTCAAGACTTTGTTTTTTTCTGGGCCACCCGTCGGGACGCTTTTGTCAAGTATATTTGGTATTTCTTTTAATATCAAATCTCTTTTTTCTTTTAATTCGTTCATTTGTTTTTCTTTTTCTTCTAAAAGCTTGGGTATTTCTTGGGCCTCCCTTATTAAATCAGGAGCTTTTTTGCCTGCTTTTTTTGCCTCATTAATCTTCTGCGAAATTATGTTGCGTTTATTTCTTAATGAATCCACCGACTCTTTCAAAGCCCTCCATTTTATGTCTGATTCAATGACTTTAGAAATATTTTCTACTAAAAGACCTCTTTTCTTCTGGCTTTCCTTAACTATTTCTGGCTTTTCTCTGATTAATTTTATGTCAATCATTCTTTTTTTAAGAAAGAGGCATATTTAAATTTTGACTAGTTAGAAATAGCTGGAGTTGCTCTTTCCTTTTCTTAGTGAATTTTTATGCAGATTTCCTGCCAGTTTGTATTTTTGCTTGTCGATGCCATAATTAATGACCATGCTTGCTGCATATTCCCCCCCTAAATGATGAGGGACTATTATATAATTAATTCCTGCCTTGTATAAATCTAAGGCGACTCTTGGCTGCTCTGCAGTTGCTATGAAGATAGCTTTAGATTTTGATTCTCTCAACTTTTCTTTTATTGTCAAATTTGATGAGTAATCAGGAATAGTGGAAATAAGGAGTTTTGCCTTATCTAGATTTATTTCACTTAAGAAATCCTTGTCTCCTGCATCTCCATAAATGCAATTAATTTTTTGCTTGCTTAATGTTAAAATAATTTTTGGATTATAATCAATAACAACAAATTTTTTATTAAGTTTCTTAAGAGCCTCAAGAATTTTGTAGCCGAGTCTATGATATCCAAATAGAATTATTTCGTAATCATCTTTTTTTACTTTTGCAGATTCTAGTTTGTGTTTTTTGCTTTCAAATATTGTTAAAAAGGAAGATATTTTGTTGAATATAGTATGAGCATAATATATACTGTAGCTGCTTGTTCCAATTGTTATTATTGCGACTAAAATGGCCAAGCTCATCACTTCTTGATTTAAATGACCGAGTTTAAATCCTAGCAGAACTAAAATTAGAGAAAATTCGCTTATTTGAGCGAGACTTGAGCCTACCAAGAAATTAGTTCTTTTTCTGTACCCGAAAACTCTAAGAATAGTCATTACAATTATTGGCTTCCCTATTACAATAAATAATGAAAGCAAGATGGCATTTTTTAATAATTCTGGACTAATTGAGCTTGCTAATTGGCTTCCAAAAAAGACGAAAAATAGGACGACAAAGAAATCTCTTAATGGCTTGATTTTTCCTCCTAAATCTAGTGTGTATTTGTTTGATGCTAAAGACATACCTGCTATTAATGCTCCTATTTCTAATGAAAAACCAAGATAATCGAACAAGGATGCTAATAAAAGAGCCCATGCGACTCCGAATAAGAAAAGGACTTCCTGATTTCTTGCCAAATAGTTAAGAAGTCGGTTTAATAGAAAAGTTGAGCCAAGAAGAATTGCTATTATGAGTACTATAACAAATCCGAATTTATATGCTACTGCTGAAAAAGAAGAGCCGCTTTCTATTAGAGGTATTGCCATTAATGCTAATGCGGCGACAAAGTCCTCAACTATTAAAATTCCTAAAGCAATTCTGCCATGGAGAGTGTCAATTTCTTTTTTATCTGAAAGGATTTTGACAACTACTACTGTTGAGGAAAATGCTAAAGCAGCTCCAATGTAAAGGGCAGAGACATTTGAAAAGCCTAGGCCAAGAGCAATAATGCCTCCTATTAGTCCTGTTATAATTATTTCAGCGAAACCTGCAATAGTCGATACTCCTCCAACTTCTTTTAATACTCTTAAATCCAAGCTTAAGCCAACAATGAACAAAAGGAAGGCAACTCCAATATGAGCAAAAATTTGTATTAGTTCAGAGGAGGCAGTTTCTGGGCCGATAAATTTTAAGAAGAGCGGGCCTACAAGTATTCCTGCTATAAGGTAAGCTATGATTGGGGGCTGTTTTATTATTCTTGCGATAACGGTCAGGACTGCAGAAATTACAATTATCAAGCTTAAATAAAGCAACACCTCTTGCGCCATTTGTATATTATGGGAAAGAGTTTTAAATAGCTTGTTGTTGAGTATAAATCAACTATAATAATATTTAATAATCTATAAAATTGCTTATTTGTATGGAAAAAATACTTGAATATCTAAAAGCTCAAATAGGTGAGAAATATTGGATAGTTGAAGATAATATTGGAATGCAAGAACTTCATGAGGCGTATTGTGTTGGAAGAGAAGCTTTGGCTTTACATGAAGTTTATTTAAAATTCGGCGGACAAGCAATATCCAGAGATTTGGTTGTAGAAAGAAAAAGACTTGCTGCTTTGGAAATAGCCTTGCATCTTCCAAGGACATTGGCAAGCCAATTAGATGATGAGACATTACTTATAGTTACAGGCTCATCTCATAAAAAAGTAAAAACTGATTAACTGGATTTTATGCTTGAAATAGGTTTATATATTGCGCTTTTTCTATTTTGACATCAAGAATTATATTCATCCCGCTTAGGCTGGGATGAAAGGGTCCGCGGCTCGCGGCGCTGCGGGCCCGCTCATTTTTATGGAATATAAATTATTAATTAATATCATAATATCCAGCAAATAGAGATGATAATTGTTATCTTGAGTTCGGTATTGTTGAAGATATTGATATGACTTATTTAGAGGGAGAAAGGTTTAACAAAGCAGGGTTTTTGCCTTCGCAGGCAAAAAGCTTTAAAAAGCACTTTTATCTTGAAAGGAAATGGCATCAAAGGTGAGAATCAAGCTAGCGAGCATCAACATAGGGGAATTGAATAAGGTAATTGGCTCTATAAGAGAAATTGTAGGCAGGACTGGAGTTGTTATGAGGGGGCCTATTCCTTTGCCTACAAGGAGGTTGAAAGTTACAACTAGAAAAAGCCCTTGCGGGAATGGAACTGCTACTTTTGACAAGTTTGAAATGAGAGTTCATAGAAGAGTTATTGATATTCCTGCAGAAGACAGGATTCTTCATCCGATTATGAAGCTGCAAATTCCGAGAAGCATTCAGATAAAGATTGAGATGAAAGAATGAATTGAGAAGGTTTTTATACATCTCTTTTATTGAATTTTTATGCATAAGTCTGTTGGAGCCATTATTAGGAATGGAGATAAAATTCTTTTATTAGATAGAGCAAGTCTTCCCTACGGATTCGCCGCTCCTGCAGGGCATGTTGAACCCGGAGAAGATCCAGAAGATGCTATTACAAGAGAAGTAAAAGAAGAAACCAATCTCCATGTTATCGCCTCCCAAATTCTTTCTAACGAAGTTCTTAATAATAACCTGTGCAAAAGAGGAGGAAAAGTGCATGAGTGGTTCGTTTTTGAATGTTCTGTAAAAGGAAATATAAGAAAAAACGAGGAATCGAAATCACTTAATTGGTATTCCGTCAATGAAATTAAAAAACTCAAGCTTGAACCAAGCTGGGAATATTGGTTTAAAAAACTTAAAATTATTTAACAGCATACAAATATTTTTATACTGTATTTATTGAACTTGTAAATGATTATTGGAACAAAAGAGCTTTTGCAGTTAGTAAAAGAAAAAAAACTGGTTGAAAATCTTGACGAGAGAGAGTTGACAAATCCGGAAGGCGCTGGATTTGACCTTAGAGCTGGAGAATTTCTAAAACTTAAACCCGGAGAGGCTTTGCTCGGTGTAAGCGAGAGGCATACTCCTGAAACAGAAAGTGTCGCCAAGTATGGCATTCACAAAGACATTGTAATAAAGCCAGGAGAGTATTTTCTTGTAAAAACTATGGAAAAATTAAATCTGCCCCATAATATTGCAATTCATGATTTGAAGCCAAGGTCCACTCTGCAAAGATGTGGCTTGAGTTTTCATAGAGCTCCTGTTCATCCAGGATATTGCGGAGAGCTCATATTCGGAATAAAAAATGAGGGAGCTAATGAAGTGAGGATAGAATTAGGAGCAAGATTCTCGCATGCGCAATTTTGTTATTGTGGAGAAAATGTCAGATCTTATGAAGGGCAATGGCAGCACGGCAGAGTTTCTACAGAAGGCATAAAAGAAAAACAAATTTAATCTAATAACACAACAAACTCGCAGCCAAGTTCAGCCTTATAAATTTTCTGGAGCTTGAAGGCCATCTTTTCCTTTTCCAAGTTAAGTTGTAATCTATTCCCATCACTTTTCATCGACTCTCTGTTTGCCCTCGCTACTCTTATAGTATCGCTCCTGGAATCTATCTCAATATATGTCTCTCCATTAGTCCTATCTCCCCCGGGGCATACTAGAATACATCCTCCATACAAAAATTCTAAAGGCAATTCTCCAACTACTCTCTCTTCGTAGCTTGCTTTTCTACCTGCTGGAGTGTCTTCTGCAATCTTATAAACTCCTCTCACTTCGCAACTCTGAGCTGCGGCAGAAGTAATTCTAATCAAACGGCTTATTTTCTCCCTTTCTGCCTCAACAAATGTTGTATCGGCCATGAACCTATCTTCCATGAATGTCCTCCTGCCCACCTTCTGCACCAGAGATTCTTACAGATGCTGCCAAAGGCAGGCTCTCTCTTCTATGCGCACCCGCTTTACTCTCATCAAATCCTCCAACAACAGTTACTTCCCCTTTTAATCTTGGATGAGGATCATAGCCTATTACCTCAAAATCTTCAAATACAAAATCATCTATGCTTCTTTTCTCAGGATTAATCTTTACATGGGGGAAAGGTCTTGGTTCTCTTGATAATTGCTCTCTCATCTGCTCATAATGATTGTTATATATGTGGACATTGCCAAAAGTATGAACAAATTCTCCTGGTTTCAATCCAGTCACTTGCGCAATGGCTGCAGTCAGCAAGGCATAACTTGCTATATTAAATGGCACTCCAAGAAACAAATCGGCAGACCTTTGATATAATTGACAGCTCAGCCTATCATTTTCAACATCAAATTGGAAAAAAGTATGGCAAGGCGGCAAAGCAACACTCTTTCCAGCATCAGCCATCTCATAAATATATTCTGGGTTCCACGCACTAACGCATATATGTTTTCTATATCTTTCTTTTGGGTCCTTCAACTTATCAATTGCCCATCCCAACTGATCTATTCCGCCGCCGCCTGCCATGGGCCAATCTCTCCACATTTTGCCGTATATCGGACCGAGATCTCCCCATTTTACAACAAACTCGCTATTCGCATCGCTTTCCTTTATTTTTTGCACGAAATCTTTTTGGCTCAATGGCTTCTCCTTGCCTTTTCTTACAGCCCCATTATATCTCTTATGAGCCCATTCATCCCATATACCAACACCTCTGTCTGCAAGATACTTAACATTTGTCTGCCCCTTTAGAAACCAAACCAATTCATGAATTATTCCTTCATAAAATACCTTCTTTGTAGTAAGGAGAGGAAAACCCTTTGACAAGTCGTATCGAGTCTGATATCCAAAAATTCCCTTTATCGTTCTTCCCTCTGTTCCATGAACCGGTCTCTCTATGCCATTATCCATTATATGCCTAGCAAGATCAAGATATTGATATTCAGGATGTCTAACCTCTGATTCAGCCATAATTTACTTCCATTGCCGTAGTTTATTAATTCTCCTGTTGTTTGTTATATATTTCCAGAAAACACAATTGCTGTTTTATAATACTATAATCTATATAAACAATCTTTTCCCGCACTTCAGATGGAATTCACAATTATAGTCGCGGTTGCATCTAATGGAGTTATAGGAAATAATGGAAAGATTCCATGGACTTCTATTACGGAAGATATGAAAAGATTTCGTAATCTTACACTTGAGCATGCTTGCGTTATGGGCCGCGTTACTTATGAATCTATTTTAAATTGTTTAAAAAGACCGCTTGATAAACGAATGAATATAGTTGTCACAGAAAGAGGCGGTCTTCAGCAGAGAGAAGGAGTGGTTTTTTGCAAAGGTATCTTTGAAGCCTTGGAAGAAGCGGAGAGATATAATCCTAATGAGCCGGCTTACATAATTGGGGGCACGAGAATTTATGCACAAACGATATCTCTGCCTCAAGTAACAAGGATGGAGATTACACATATTAAAAGACCTTATGAAGGAGATGTGCACTTTCCATATCTATTTAATTCTGTTTGGAAGGAGACGAGAAGAGTAGAAAGAGAAGATTATGATTTTGTAACTTATGAAAGAAGATAAACTCTGTGAGAAACATCCTACCAAAACCTTAAAAGCCCCTTTTTCTCTTTCTTTTTGGGCCCGGATGGCGCAGTGGTTACCGCGTGAGTTTGGAGAACTCATTTCCGCAAGGATTCCCAGGTTCAAATCCTGGTCCGGGCGTATTTTCTCTAAACAATTGCTAATCGAAAGGATTATAAAACTCATTTCGTTAATAGAAATATGGAAAAAGCATCTATCTTTATGTATGATGAGATGTCAGACCGATTGTTCATCTCTATCAAGAAAGAAAGCGATAAGATTTATGGCAGTGTTAGGCTTCTCAATCTTACGCTTGACTTTACGACAGACAAACGTGTAGTTAATATTGAGCTGCGAGGAGCATCTCGATATTTAGAATCTCTTGGTATTAATCCTGTTCTGTTAAACAATTTGACTGGAGCTGAAATTGTTGTCCAACAGCAGCGTGATGGATATCTTATTTGTTTCATTCTTCAGGCTGGTAATCATATAGAAAGAATACCCTATAATATCCTTACGGAAAAGACAATCTTAGCTACTTCTGCTTAAAACGATATCTCAAGTCTCTCTTGTATTCAACAGCATGTATGATAAGCACTTTGCTGTCTTTTGGAATTGTTGCGATAGAGAAAGAAGTGTTATTGCTTAAATCGTAAAAGAGTTCGTAACCCATATTTCCATGTTTCATAGCTTCTTTTTCAATGGCAATTACTTTATCAAACTGCGGAAATACTTGCAAGACTTGTTCATGCGTCAGGCCTTTTTGAGCAATACCAATCTCATAATATCTGGTAAAAATAAGTTTCTTTCCTTTAATTTTCTCAGCAATAATCTTATCAATCTCAGTTTTATTCGTGATAGTTTCAACCATTTTCTAGTTTAAAAAAACTTAATTCTGTTTTTAAATGTTTCTTAAACAAAAAGTTTAATTAAATTTCAAGGGCGATATACTTTCCATCTTTTCTTTTTAGCCCAATCCAAAGGATTCTGTGAAATCAGAAATCATTCTATATTGCTCTAGATACTTCAAGCCTTTTTCTGTAATGAAATAAGTTTTGCTTTCTTTAATAGTTTTTTTTGAGCTGCTTTTTTCCTCTTTGATAAATTGTTTTTCTATCAATTCCTGCAAATATTCCTCCATCATTGAATATGAAAGGTTTGATTTGTACAAAATGTGGGTTGGCTTTATTCTTCCACTCTTGTTTCTAATAACTTCAAGAATGTCTTTAATTATTTCAAGCTTGTTTCTCTTTTTTGTCATTTTTTCTTTTTTAGAGTTTTCGCCATGGTTGTTAGTATTAATGCATAAGCAATCAGCTCTATTATGTGACCTGCTACAAAGGCTCCAGAATATCGAGGGGCAAATGCCATATCAAGATTGCTGATGAAAAGAAGGATAAATGCAAACATTACTTTTAACGTGGTTTTATTCTTATTTTCTATATATTCCCAAAGGTAATGATATGCTATGAAGGAAAGAAGAAACAGAGAGACAATCCTGAATGTAATAATTCTTTCAACGCTTGCAACAATAGCTGTTAGGCTTAATCCAAGAAGTAAGTAATAAATGCCACCTTTTTTTACATCAAGCACTGAATAAACTAGCATTGCAAGGCCAGCAATTAAAAAAAGCATCTGGAAAGCTAGTCCTAACTTCCAAAGATTATTTATATCAAGAAGAGCTGTAAAACTTACGCCTTTGGCAACTTTTTGTATAAGTGAAATATTCAATACAGCCCAGATAATGTATGAAAAGGAAATTAGGAAGAAGCCGAGGCTGAAATTTCTTATTTTCCTCTCTTTTGAAATATTATAGATTTTATAAGAAAAAATGGCCACAATTAATGTGATAATGCCGAAAAGAAGCTCGAGAGTAGAGTCAAATCCATAGAACCAAGAAGGGATAAAATAGTATTGAGCCATCTCTTTAAATCCTTTTTAGCTTTTTAAGCCTTATGCATTTTATTTCTTGATGATTTTTCTTTATTTTTCTTTCGAAAGGTATTAATAAAGCCCATTCTTAGTTAAAACAACTAAAGGCACTCATTAACGGAGGTGATGCTGAGGACAAAGACACGGGGGCTACCCAGCCCCTCTTTCTCTTTGATTTTCATTAAAGAATCTAAGATATCAATTCGATTATATCTATTTTTAATATAAAATTCAATTGATAATGTGTAAGATAATAATTAACATATGTAATTGGCGGTATATTAATTTAGATTAAGTTGAAGATATTTATTGATATCAATTGTATTTGTGGTGCTTATATTGGCTATTTAGATTGATAATAAGGTTTAAAGCTATGTTCCTTATTTCATTAAAGGTCCGGATTGAGCAAAGGTAGCTCGCGTGGCTCGAACCCACGTTTCCTTCTGGATATCCAGGTTCGATTCCTGGTCCGGGCGTTTTGAAATTGTAGTGTTATGAAAAATACTAGATTGTTTAAAGCAAACGTTTATATGCTGGCAAAATCAAGATTTTATATACAAATGCGGGAGGTATATAAATGAAAGGTAAAGTAAAGTTTTTCAATGAAGCGAAGGAATTTGGATTTATAGCTGGTGAAGACGGAAAGGAATATTTTGTCCATAGCACTGGGCTAAAGGCAGGAGTATCTATTCATGAAGGCGATTCGGTTACATTCGAAATAGAACAAGGAGATAAAGGTCCTAAAGCTTCTAAAGTTTCTAAGGATTAAGTAGTCAGAATATTGAAAGTTATTTTTCTTATTTTATTCTTTCAATCTTTGGGCCTTCTTGAGTATCTTCAATAAGATAGCCTTTTTCCTTTATTCTTTGCCTAAGAATGTCAGCTTCTGCCCACATTTTTCTTTTTCTTGCCTCTTCTCTTGCATTTATTAGTTTTTGAATTTCTGCTGGGGCTAGAAAGATAGTTTCATGTATACCTTTTATGCCTAATCCTAAAACAGAGTCAAAATGCTCTAATAATTTGAGCTTTTTCTTAGAATCAAAGTCAAAATCATCCAATATTTCTATTAATATATGGACTGCTCTTGGCATATTAATATCATTATATATTGCCTCATGGAATTTCTTCTCGTATTCTTTGCTTTTATCTGTGCCTTTATGCTCTCCTTTTCTTAATTCTATGATTTTTCTTTTCAGCTTTTCATACGCTGCTTTTGCTGAATCAAGATTTTCAAAGCTGAATGATAGGGGCTTGCGATAATGAGTTAGAAGGCAGAGATATCTAAAATGTAAAGGATTATACCCAATTTCTTCTAGTTCTGATAATGTATAAAGGCCTCCAGTGCTTTTACTTACTTTTTTACCTTCTTGATTTAATAGAAAAGCGCCATGTAGCCAATAATTAACAAATTTCTTTTCCGTGGCTGCTTCTGACTGAGCAATTTCATTTGGATGATGTAATTGCCTATGGTCTTCTCCTCCTGTATGAATGTCAAAATGTTCTCCAAGGTATTTCATTGACATGGCAGAGCATTCTATGTGCCATCCTGGAAAGCCAATACCCCAAGGAGAGTTCCATTCCTGCTGTCTTTCTCCAGACTTTTCTGAGAATTTCCATAAGGCAAAATCTGTTTGATGTTTTTTCTCTCCCATTCTCACTCTTTTGCCCGCTTTAATCTGTTTTGCTTGTATATTAGCTAATTTTCCATAATTTTTTAATTTAGATGTATCAAAATAAATTCCGTCTGATGTCTTATAAGTAAAGCCTTTTCTCTCTAATTTTCTGATTAATTCTATCTGCTCTTTTATATGCTCTGTTGCCTTTACCCATTTTGTCGGCTCTAAAATGTTGAGTTTTTTTAAATCGTCATGAAAAATAGAGAAGTAATAATCAGCAATTTCTTTGGCTGTTTTGCCCTCTTTTTTTGATGCTAGTTCTATCTTATCCTCGCCTTCATCTGCATCCGATGTTAAATGGCCAACGTCTGTTATGTTAATTATTTGTTTCACTTTATATCCTGCATGAATAAGAATTCTTTTAAGCAAATCTGAAAAGACGTATGTCCTTAGATTTCCTATGTGCTGATACCAATACACCGTAGGACCGCAGGAATACATTTTGACAGCTCTTTTTTCTAAGGGTTTGAATGGCTCTTTTTTTCTTGATAGCGCATTATAGATATAAAGTTTTTCCATCTTTCTTGAAATGCACAGGGCATTTTAAGGTTTGTGCTTAGGTTTAAATAGCCTGTTTTTGTTCTTCAATTAACAAGTTAACGAGTCAGAGTCATTGATGGCTTTGATGTGGAGAAATAGGCTGCAAAAGCAGTTTTCTATTTCTATCAATATTAGCTAATAACAGGAAAGGATTGGAAAGAAAAAAATGGAAAGCTTTAGAAAATTAGGCCTGAGCGAGCAGTTTGTAAAGATAGTTGAAGAAGCGAAGTTTAAAGAACCGAGCGAAATTCAGGAAAAAACAATTCCTTTAGCTTTAGCTGGAAAAGATATTATTGGAGGAAGCGCTACAGGAAGCGGGAAAACATTGGCTTTTGGAGCTTCAATCATAGAACATGCAGTTAAGGGAAAGGGAATTCATGCATTAATTTTAACTCCCACTAGAGAATTAGCAGAGCAAGTTAGCAAGGTTTTCAAGAAATTTTCTGCTTACAAGCATTTAGGAATTGCTGTTGTTTATGGAGGAGTTGGAATAAGTCCACAAATTCATGCTCTGGAAAATGCTGAGATTGTTGTTGGGACACCTGGCAGGATTCTTGACCATATGCAGAGAGGAAGCTTGATCTTAAAAGGTATTAAAGTTCTTGTATTAGATGAAGCTGACAGGATGCTTGACATGGGCTTTATAGAGGATGTTGAGAAAATTATAAGACAATGTCCTAAAGAAAGGCAGACAATGCTTTTTTCTGCCACTATTAATCAGGTTATAGAGCATATAGCTAAGAGGCATATGAAAAATCCTACAAACATTGAAGTAGAAAGTTATGTGGATCCTTCATTATTGAAACAAGTTTATTATGATGTTCCTAAAGAGCAGAAATTTTCTCTTCTCGTGCATTTGCTTAAAGGGGAGAAGGCAGGATTGGTAATGGTATTCTGTAATACAAGGCATAATACTGATTTTATTGCCAGAAATCTGCAAAATAATAATATTGATGTAATTGCAATTCACGGGGGCTTGTCTCAAGATAAGAGAAACAGAATAATGCAGAAGTTTTCAGAGCAAAGGGTTTTTGTTCTTGTTTGCACTGATGTGGCTGCTCGTGGATTAGACATTAAAGGAGTTAGTCATGTTTATAATTATGATATTCCTCCAACAAGCAAAGAATATATTCATAGGATTGGAAGAACTGCAAGAGCTGGAAAAGAAGGGATTGCAATTTCTATTGTATCGCAAAGAGACTATGATAATTTTAGAAGTGTTTTGAAAAATCCTGATTTGCGTGTTTCGCAGGAGAAAATTCCTGAGAGTATTGAAAGAGCACATATAAGATTATCTGAGGGGTATGATAGAGGAGAAAGGAGAGGCGGATTTAGAAGCTCTGGATTCAGAGGAGGAAGGGGAGGAGAGAGAAGTTCTGGCATTCAAAGAAGAAGTTTTGGCGGTGGTGGAGGACACGAGGGACGCAGGGGATTCGGACATCAGAGGTCTTATGGTTCGCAAAGGCAACATGGTTCTTACAGCGGGCATGAAAGACGCGAGGGAAAAGAGCAAGGTATTGAGCATAAAAGATTTGGTAGAGGCGGAGGAGATAGAGGATTTTCAAGAGGAAGAGGTTTCTCAGGAGGACGAAGCTTTGGCAGACGGAGATATTAATTATTATTTTGACGTACATATTAGTTTAAATATAAAAATAACTGATTAAGTAGATAAGCTTATTTGAGAAGATGGTTAATTTAAGAAATATAAATGAGATGACAGAGTATTGGGATAGTCATCTCAAGGAATGGGTAAGAGATCATAAAGGCGAATATGTGCTGATAGAGCGTGGTAAAGGCGTTGAGCTGAAACACACCATATTTGGCAGAAAAAGAGATTATGAGAGAGCTCGGGAACCATATAGAGATGTCATTGGACCAGGAGTTGTCGGAGGGAGAATTCCTATGAGATACAAGAAACCTTGGTCATTAAAAACTCTAGAAGAGCAAGCAGATGAAGCGCACAGAGACACTGCTAAATATTTAAGAAAGCTAGATGAATTTGAGAAAAGATCTAGAAAGAGCAAATTATGTTTTGATTAGGAAATTATTTATACTAATTAACTACTAATTCCGAATGCTTTTTTATTTTTATCCGAGAGAATGTTTATATAGAAGCTTGCCTTTGCTTAAACATGGAAAAAGATATTGATAGGATTGCTAAAACTCAAGATACAGATATTGTAGTAAGAATTGATGATTTTGGCGGAAGGAAGGGATTAACAATAAGGGAATTTGTCAAGTCAGAGAGATATACTGGCTTTACAAAGTCAGGTTTGCGGATTCCAGCAGATAAGTTTAGCTTGTTCAAAAAGGCAATAAATTCAATTGATGAGAAGGATTTGGAGGAAGAAGCAAAAAGCCCTGAACAGACAGGGCAGAGCGGAGATGAGCAGAAGACGATTTTTTAAGAGGTTATTCAGCGAAACAAACAATATCTTCTTCAGAGGGTTTTGAATGATGTCGTAGACTCATGACTGTAATGTATGCTTTATCTCCAAAGTAAGTTAGGCTTAAGCCGAAATTAAGAGGTTGATCTCTAAAGCCGTAAAGTTTGTTGTTTCCTGTAGCAATCACGCTTATCATTTCCCTTTTGATTTGAGTATAAAAATCAACTATAATTTCTCTAAGCAGATATTCAGTTAATTTAGACCCATTTTTTACGCAAGAAAGTTCAAAATCTTCAACGTGGTTTGTTCTATCTTCTGGTTTAAGGATTGATATTCTTGGCTTTGTTTGAAAGCCAAGTTCCTGCAAATGCTTTTCCAATGACAAGCGCAACATGAAGTTGAATATTAGAGAGGGTTTATTAATATTTTCTTTTTTTCTAAACATAGTTTCATCAAACCTCCTAAAACATCAGCTTTTTAAATGCCTGTTTGATAGAAATAATATGTCTAGGAGCGTAAAAAATGGAAAAGAAATCAGAATCAGGGCAATTAAGGCAGCCAATCATCACAATAGCCGGGCACGTAGACCACGGTAAGACAAGCATCCTTGATTGTTTTAGAGGTTCTTCTTTTCAAGCTGAAGAGGCTGGAGGAATAACGCAGAAAATAAGCTTCACGAATTTTTCTGCTGCGCAAATAAAGTCGGCTTGCTCTTTGATTGAGAAAAATAAAGTCAAGCTTGACATTCCAGGATTTCTTTTTATTGACACTCCAGGGCATGCTGCTTTTACTAATTTAAGAAAAAGAGGAGGCTCTTTGGCAGACCTTGCTGTTTTGGTTGTTTCAATAAAAGAAGGCATAAAACCACAGACAGCTGAAGTCTTGCAAATTTTGAAAGCTAACAAGACTCCATTTCTCATTGCTTTAAATAAGATTGATGCAATTTCAGGATGGAAGCATAGTGGCGATTTGAAGGATTCTATTGAATCTCAGGCTGCAAATGTAAAGCAGGAGTTTGATGAGCTGTTTTTAACTTTTCAGGGCTCTTTGAAAGAGCATGGTTTTTATTCTGACTTGTTTTATGAAGTAGATGATTTCACAAAGAAAATTGTTATTGTTCCTTGCTCTGCGAAAACCAAGGAAGGAATTCCTGAACTCCTTTTTGTTCTGTGCGGGCTGTGCCAGAAATTCTTAAAAGAGAGGCTGGAATTGTCAAAAGAAGCGAAAGGCGTTATTCTTGAAATCAAGAAAGAGAAGAGCATTGAATATGCAGAGGTTATTTTATACGACGGGAAGCTTGACGAAGGTGATGAATTAGTTATCGCGAGCTTTTCTGAGCCGATTGTATCAAAAGTGAGGGCAGTTCAAGAGCTGCAGACGTTGACTAAAAAGTACGTATCTAAGAAATACGTGCTTGCTGCTGCCGGAGTGAGAATGCAGCTTACAAATAAGGAAGGAATTCTTCCAGGAATGCCTTTCCAGGAAGTAAAGACGAAGGCAGAGCTTGAAAAGACAAAACTGCAGCTCAAGAGGGAAATTTCGTCTGAATTGCATATGGACAAGCAGGGAATAATTGCGAAGGCAGATTCTCTTGGCAGCCTGGAGGCATTGCTATTGCTTCTGCGGCAGGGAAATGTGCAAGTTTTAAAAGCAGGCATTGGTTCAATCAGCAAGTCTGACATTACTTCAGCCAAGGCTAATCTGGAAATTGCTCCTTTGGATGCTGTCATAATAGGTTTTAATGTTGAGAAAGAAGAAGGCGTTGAGTCTAACGGAATAAAATTGCTCACGAATGATGTTATTTATAAATTAATTGAAGAACTTCAGCTTTGGAGGAGAGAGAGGCAGGAAAAAATTGAAAAGGAAAAGCTACTTGGATTGGCAACAATATGCAAGCTTGAGATATTGCATAAATATGTTTTCAGGAACTCTAATCCAACGATTTTCGGAATTAGAGTATTGGCAGGAAAGGCAAAAATAGGAATTCCTTTAATTGATGAGAATGGAGAGGATGTTGCGCGCATAAAAAGTTTACAGCTTGATAAAGCTGGAGTTAGTGAAGCAAAAGAAGGGCAGGAATTAGCTTTAGCTTTGCCCGGGATTGCGTTTGATAGGAGATTGAAAGATGTTAAGCACCTCTATGCTGATATTTCAGAGAGGCAGTTCAAGGCTTTTAGGCAGAATAAAGATTTACTAACAGGCAATGAGCTGAAAGTCTTACAAGAAATTGCTGATATAAAAAGCAGGAAGAAAAGCCCTGGAAGAAGTTGAAAGGATGTAACTAGACGTTGGAGATTTAAATAACGATAAGTAATTAAATTAAGTATTGTTAAAATATTTATGAAAAATAAAAAAGCTAATTGGAGAGATTATTTTGGCATTTTATCTGAAGAATCTGGCAAGAAGCTTGAAATGGCTATAGAAGAAAGCAGAAAGGAGCACGCTAAACTGCATGAGAAGAGACATAAAAAATTAATGAAAGAATTAGAAATAGAAAGCTATTAGTTTTAAAGAAAATAAAAGC
>CAYXTB010000008.1:0-30353 GCA_964468255.1 Candidatus Woesearchaeota archaeon
TCTCTATTTTATCCTCAACGCACTCCTCTTGCCTGAAATCAGCGCATTGCTCTAAAACTTCTTCCCCATTAATGCAGATATGCTTGTAAAATCGAGAACCGACAGCGTTATTTGCTTCTCCTGTCTTTCCAGCGTCATTATAAACGCACCAAGACTCTCCGTGCTTGTAAGACTTTCCATTTTTCGTGCTTTTGCAGTTCAAGTCAGAGCATATATTATCCCCATAATTTGCCTTATTTCCAGATTTAGAAAGCCTGCAAAAGCTTCCCTGCAGATAATTGCAGTTCCCGCACGACTTTGAGTTAGCATTAGCGCTATTAGGGTTGCAGCTCTCTGTCTTTGTTTTCATATTTGTCCAGTATTCTTCATTATCTATCTTTGATGTATCATAAATATTTCCTGGATTGCCGCATGTATCAACAAAGTAAACTTCGTCTTTTCCCGGAATACACAAAGTTCTTTTCGTTTTTCCGCAGTTTGTTCCCAATTCAGGAGCAGAGCATAATTTCCCCTCAAAAAATTCTCCCTTGCTTCCGGTTCCATTTATTCCTCCTCCAAGGCAGCCATCACGAGAGGTAAATTTGCATGTTCTTTGAAATTCAAAATCATAAACACATGCTCCTTTATCCTGGTTTTGCACTGACAAAACGCACTGGACTTCATCGTCAATTCCGCTATTATAATTTGTTTTTAATCCTGACTTAGCTGACAAATATTTGCATCTCGTTAATGTAACAAAAGCAGCCTGATCTCCTAAAACACAACATCCCAAATCACATTGCGCCGGCGTTTTTTCAGACCATGTTCCATTATTGACCTGGCATACTAATTGAGGAGTATTATCCAAACATGTTCCTTCTCCTGAATTATAGCACGTTCCAGCTTTGCAGAAGCTTGTGGATTGGCACGACGTAGGAGCTTGATCTGCATTCGGAGAGCATTCAGAAGCAGGAACGTTTTGGCAATATAAGCCAGAAGTTGTTTTCTCGCAGCATACAGTAGCATCCAAAGCATAAGCATATCCAGATCCAAATATAAGAAATAATGAAGACATAATTATCATTGCAATAGATAATAATATTATTCCTTGCATTTCAATTTTTTTATCTTTTTTTGTTGTATTATTTTTCATTATTTTCATCTTTTTATTCCAATCCATACCCAGGAGGCCACGATAAGCTTCTTGATGCAAATCTAAGGCTCTCGTTTGTCACAACATTTGTTAATAAATAAACTTTGCTCCCATCGCTTAGTTTTATTTTTTCCATTCTCAAATCAGGATAATACCTCAAATATAAAGTTGTTTCAGAATCTCCAAATGTTGTTTCATAATCTAAAATGCTTATTGCTGTTAGAATTAAGTCATACATTTGGCTGTTTATTTCTGTTTTGAAGCCGTCAAACCTCTGCGAGCTTTCTTTCGTCAACGTGATAGGGTTGCTATAAGAGATTTCTATACTTCCAGGAATGATTGAAACTTTACTTTCTCCTTGTCCAATAGAAACCTGATAATTTCTCTTTTCCAGCTCTTGTTTTAAAGTATCTAAGCAAGTTCCAGCCCTTGATTTCAACAAGCCTGTTAATTCATTTTCAATATGCTCTTTCAGAAGCGGCTGCTGCACTACGCAAGTTTTGTAAAATTCAGAGGTATAGCATAAATATTTTATTTTTTCTCCCTGGTATTCTAATGCGCCTTCAGGATTCAAATATCCTCCATTTCTTCCAAGCACTTCCAAATTTTTTCTTATTTCTGGCTCTATACAGCTTTTCAAATACGAAGTTGGAGTAAACTCCGTTGTTGCTCCCGGACCTGCTCTAGGATATAAAAAGACAGCGAGAATAACAGCCACTATTACCATAGCCATAATAACGAAAATAGCAACCTGACCTCTTTTATTTAGCATATTAAACCTAAAAGTCTTAGATTTATAATTCTTTCTTCTTTCTTCTTTCATGCTTAAACCCTTCCTCCCTTTACAACAATACTGCATTCTCCATTATAATTGTTAAACTCGTCTTTGCATTTTATATAATAAACGTTGTTTTCATCAAACTCTGTGCTATGCTCTTTTCCAGAGCCAGACATTTCTGTCCCATTGCTCAGTTCAAACAAGCACTGCTCTACTTTATTTAGTGAATAATAGCACTGCGCATCTTCATTTGTTACAATAATTAATGAGCCAGATTGCTGATAAGCTCTTGTTGCTTCTGGAGCTTGATTATCAATTTCAATTTCAAAGTTAGCTGTTTTTTCAGCTTTATTCCCTATGTTGTCTTCGCATTCAATCGGCAAAGAATAAGAGCCTGAAAAGAGCGTATTGAAAACCTGCTTGTGCTCTTTTTTGCCTGTTTCTTTAAATGCACTTTTTGTTCCGCTCCAGATATAAGAGCAAAGAGCATTTCCGTCCAAGCCGCCAGAAGTTTTTACCTCTATGTTCACAGAAGCAGGCTCTGTTCCAAAGACAAGAGTCTTATTATCAATGCTGATAGAGTCAATCTTAAGTGCATTGGCACTCTTCTTGAAATTAAGAACATAGCTTTCATCGTTTGCATTTCTCGCGCTTTCATTTATTCCTTCAAGCCACGGCTGGTCCAAGCATCTTATGTAAAACTTGCTTTCACTGCTGCTTAGAGGGAAGCTGGCAGAGCACTGCCATCCTTGTAATGTTTTTTCATTAATTCCATTAGCGCAGGCAAAATTATTAGCCATTCCAGAATATTCCCTATCATTTAAATCCCATCTGCACGTAGAAGGCTCATTTGTGAATATTGATGCATTGATTGAAACAGCATCAAACGCAATAGTTTCTAAATAAGGATATCTGTCAACAATTACAGGCGGAGTCAAATCAGGTCCTTGTTTAATGCATATATTAATTGCATATTCTCGCTCATTTTTATTTCCATTCTTGTCCTGGCATCTTATGTATAGATTAAAGTCTAATTTTACGAATGGGTCAAATCCTTCTGCTCCTAAGCTTTCCAGGCTTGGAATCAGCAATGGAATGCTGTGATTTCTCAAGAAAAGATTGCTTGACAAAGTATTTTCCATCTCATCAAATGAAGTTGTATGGTTATTAAAGCTCATTCTGCATTGGCTCGGCTCATCTAAAGCAATACCAAATGGAATTGTCTTGTAAGTTTCTCTGATGCATCCGTCCTGCTCATTTGACTTTATGCTTATGCCATATTCCGCTTCTTCTCCTCTATACCCTTCTGGAAGTAAATTCTTTATAGGCTTTATAATTGGAGCAGAGGCGTCATCTTTGCTAATCCAAACGCATTCAGGATTTCCAGATTCTTCGTTAATATACTGACACGTTTGTCCTAAAGACTGGCAGGCATATTTTGAGCAAGGAAATCCGTCTTTTCCGCACTCTCCGCATTTTGCTCCGCCCGTCGGAGCTTGCCACGGCTGGCACGAAAACGAGACAATTACTTCTTTTGTTTTTCCAACACCGATAATTTTCATGGCTGCTATAATCACAAGAACAACGAGAGCAAGGACCCATCCAACTATAGGCACAGCCGCTATACCGCTCCCAAATACAATAAAATATCCTATTATTGCTCCAGCGATAGTTCCAGCAGCAAGCAGGGAATAAACAGCCCAAGCAGGAAGACCCCTGCTTATTCCTGTCAATTTTAATAAATAATATGTCATTGAAAAGCCGATAGCTGCCCCTGCGACAGCCCCCCCTACTGCAGAAAGGCTTGCAGCTGTTGAAGAAGAAAATGAAGCTGCTCCATAAGTAGCTCCTAACCCTACAGAACTTAATGCAGAAGCACCAACCAAAGTATGCGCAATTATTGGCAATAATGTCCCAATTGCTCCAGATATATAACTAAGCGTTTTTAATTGTTCTAGTGCATCTTCTGATAATGTAGCTCCTCCCAAACCAGCTGGAATTCCAAGAATTCCATAAAGCTGTGTGATATTTCCAGCTTCAGCATATTGTCCCTTGAAGAGTTTTTCATCAGCATATCTTTTAATTCCAGATAAATAATTGTTGTCTAATTTTGGAGAATTAGAAACACTATAGCTCTCGCTTAATGTTTCTTGGTAATTTACCTGCGCCCCGCAATCTCCCAAGCTTACGCATAAATCGTTCATCTGCTCTGCAAACTGCTTTTTTTCACATTGGCAGTTTTCCTTGCATACCCATTTTGTTTTTGGTATAGTCAGTCCGCTTAATGAACTCTTCACAAAATCAAATTCTTTGACATAAAGCACTTTACAGCTTTGTGAAGCTATAGAGCATATTAACTCGCTTCCTGCTCCTCTTGTTTCAAGGTCAAAGCCTGGCTTGTATTCAGGAACGCAAAGGTTAAACTTGAAGTTTTTATCTATGTCAACAGATTTTATAAAGCAGTCAGGATTTTGCTCGCACTTTTCTTTTATTTTTTTCTGCGTTGCAGCAGCTTCTGCCTCATTTGATAGTTTTTTTGCAGAGTTTTCATCAGGATTATTATAATTATAGCACATGTAAGCCAAATTAGCTCGGCATGCAGATGCAGAGAATTTTCCTCCATTTGGCAATGATGTTTGTGATTCAACGCAAATCTTGTTCCTGTAATCTTCGCATGCTTCTGTTCTTATAGTGCCTTCATAGCACACTTTTCTATAATGCCTGCTTCCAACCGTATCGCTTCCTCTGTTTTTATCAACTCCAATTGAGCCTTGATAAGCACACCAAGACTCGCCATGCCTTTTTTTAATTCCATTTTCATCTACGCAATTAATGTCTTTGCAAACAAATTCAATAGAAGAATCAGCCAATTTCTCGGTTCCTGTTTTTTTATCGCACACACTTCCAAGCAATCTGTTGCAGCTCCCGCATGTTTTTTGATTCGCAAATGCATTTGTTCCAGATGAAAGCGAACAGCTTTCACTCTTTGCAAAGATTTTGCCATCGTTATAACTCTTCACTTTATTAGCGTCATAAATATTTTCCCTGTTCCCGCACGAGTCAAACCAATAAATTTCATCCTCTCTTTCTATGCATTTAGCTGTTTTCTGCTTTTGGCACACCGTGTTCAGTTCAGGAGCAGAGCACAAATAATTGGAATAAAATTTTCCTTTTATGCTTTGCAGGCAGTCAAGCTTTGTTGTAAATTTACAGGCATTTTTTCCGCTTTCATCTTGTCCTAAAACGCACGCTCCTTTTTCCTGCGTTGTTGCCAAAGCCAAACAGGCTATTTGAGTATTTGCTTCTGGCCTGAAATCCTTTCTTGCTCCAAGAGTCTCAGCATTTCTCGTGCACTGCCTTTCTGTTGTCAATCGTGCATTTCCCCCTAAAACACAGCATCCTTTTTCGCAAATAGGAACATTTCCATAAGGGTCATCAAACCACTGCCCTCCGTCTTGTTCACATTCTTGTTTTGGAGAGCCAAGGGAGCACGTTCCTTCATTAATATTATAGCAAGTTCCTGGTCTGCATGTAGCCACTTCTTCTCTCGTTCCAGGCAAACACGTGCTGGTGCACAAAGAATCGCAAGTGCTTGGCGCATATTCCTGGCATATTTTTCCTTCCTTGCTCTTTAAGCATGTAAAAACTCCCTGTTGCAAATCGCTCTGCTCTAAAGCACTGGCAAAAGTTTTTTCATTGAAAATTAATTTTCCAACCAGTTTCAATAATTCAGCAATTATCCCTGCATTTTTATTTTCTTTTTTATAAATAATGATTTGTTGCTCTTCAACATCTCCAGCTTTAATGCTTTCTCCCATAAAGTAAGCAACAGAAAAAGTCATTCCTATCATTAATGCTATTTCAAATAATACATAGAGCTCTTTTTTGCCTATTTTTCTTTCTATTTTTATTTGTTTTGCCTTCTTTTTCATCTTAAAGTCCCGGAGGAATCGCACATCCTCTAATCGCGATATTCATCTCTTTTTCTGATTTTTTTTCAATAATTTTATATATTATAGTCGACTCTGAAAGGACAAATTTTTGTATATCCCACCTTGGATAGAGAAGCATATATCCAACATATTCAAAATAGCAGTTCTTTACTTCCTCATTTACTATATCAAAAGCAATCTGTGTAAGATCATATAACGGGCTCTTAAGCTCAACATCATAATTTTCAAAATTCTGTACAACAGAATTTTTACTTATTGTTAATTTTCTCTCAATAAACAAGGATACTTTATCCGGAGCAAGGGATATGTTCAATTTCATATCACTGATTTGTACTTTATTTCCTTTCTTTTCCAGTTCATCTTTCATAGATAAAAAGCACTGATCAATTCTGGGTTCTATATAATTCAAAATTTCAGATTTCATATCTTCAAGCAATAAAGGATGCTGATTTACACATGTCTTAAAATAGCCAATATTTTCGCACAAATAGCTGATTTTAATATTGTTGTAAATCTTGTAATTATCAGGCTCTATGAATCCTCCTTGAGGGAGCATTTTATCAATAGCTTCTTCTAAAGCATCTTTGGCGCATCTTTCTATAATTATCTGAGGATTAGTCTCTTGCTTAGGAGCAATTATGCTCTTTTTTGACAAAAAGAAAAGTAATGCAATTATCGCAACTATTACTATTGCAACTATAAACCATATTGCTACCTGCGCCCTTTTACCTTTAATTATTATTTCTTTAGCCATAAATTTACTCCCTCCTTCTTAATTCTCTCAACTTTCCTTTCAATTAGAAGCTCTTTTAAGTGGCTATCAGCCGTATTCCATGAAATTTTTAGAAATTTAGCAACTTCAGAGCTGGTTACAACCCTCTTTTCTTTGATAAAATCCAGGATATTCTGTCTATTAATATTCATATACTTATACCTATCATAATTACTATGTATTAACCAATGAATTGACATATATAAAGCTTATTCAGTCAAAATCAAACCCTTCTTCCTGCAAGCATCTTGCACTTAGCTCTTCTTTTATTTCTGGATAGCCAATATTAACAATTTTTCTTGCTTTTTCTTTTGTTTTAGGATTTTTAAATAGATTTATTAGTTCTTCAAATCCTTTTCTGCTTTTTAACATATCTAAAGCCCAAGATTTTTTGTCTTCCAATCTAATCATTAAATTTCTATACATTTCCTGCGTAATTACATTGTTTCTAATTAAATAGTCCCATGCATTTGCATCTAGGACAACAACTGCATTAGTTTTAGATGCAAGTCCCTCGCTTCTTACAACTTTAATTCCATCCTCCATTCTTTCTACATAAAAAATAAGCCCTTCCAAAATTCCAGCATTATTCCTTATCGCTGGAAGCCAATGATCTCTAAGAGAAGAACCTTCGTTATTTAAGTCAGCAACATGAACAACCTTTCGGTCTTTCATATCCGTTCCAATTATCTTTCCATCTTTATATAAGGACGCATGAGCTTTCTGAAGAAAAAAAGCCACAGGGTTAGAGAAAATCCAATCTCTAGTTTCTCCACCAGAAATTATAAAATTCTCATCTTCGTTCATTTGTTTATTTACAAGATACGCAACAGATTGTATCGCTTTTGCATAATCACTACCATTCTGCATTACAGCCTCGCTATAAACATAATAAAGTCCTATTTGCCCCGATGTATAAGGAAAGAAAGTATCTGTAAATGCAAATCCTCTATTTCTTACAAGAATCTCCAAATTTTTTTCTTGTAACCTCATATCGCGCATCCTCTTAATTACAAAACCTATATTTTAAAGGTTGTTGTATTAGAAAATAATTATTTATATCTCTAGTTCATATTCCTTGACAATCTCTCTTCCATCAGCATTAATTCTTCTGATTAATTTGCCTTTTCTCTTTGCATTTTCCCTGATTTTCATAGGATCTTTCTCTCCTTTTGGAATTTCAATTTCATTTATTATTAAATCATGCTCTATAACAGCTTTCTTGCATTCTGGAATATCCCAAAAGAAAGCATCTTTTAATTTTGGCCAGAATTTCAAGTCCGAATCCAAAGAACAAAAGTGGTCATCTATCTTATTTTCATTCTTACCAGGCTTTGGCAGGCTTTTCTTGATTTTCAAGACCAATTCAGAATCACTAACATCTAATAGATAATAATATGCATTTTCAAACTCATTTATATCGCTATTCTCAATCTCATATACAAAAACTCCTGCTTTCTTCCTTCCTTTTTTTCCAGCTTCTTTACTCTTTGTCAACACCTTGCCAGAAAATTTGAGATATTTATTCTCATTGACAAATTTCACAAGATCATTTGCCAGTTCAAAGCTCGCCCTTATTTTTATTTTGCTGCCTTTGTCTAAACTAATCAAAAATCTTCTGTTAAACCGCCCTTTGCCAAATCTTATAAAATACTTATGCGATTCTTCATCTCTTCTTTTCTCTGCTATACTCTTCAAGAAGCTTTCCATTTTCATCCTTCTCATTTTTGCTTTATAAATTTTTCACTTTCTTTCCCAGCAGACAAATGTCCATACCATAATAAACCCTCTTAGGATAATTTTAAATATCTATTTTTATTAAGCAGAATATGATTTTTGGTGAAAAGGATATAAAAAAGTTATCAATAATTATACTTGTGGCTGTGCTTATCATCCTTAGTTTCTTTCTTTTGAGACCGGTGCTTTTGTCAGTCATAGGCGGTCTTGTTCTTGCCTATGCTTTAATGCCGGTATTTCGCTTTTTTAATAAATACATAAAAAACAGAAACGCAACCGCTTCTCTCGTTCTTTTAGTCTTGGTTATAGTCATTGCAATACCTCTTTGGTTTTTAGTTCCCTTAATAGTTAAGCAGATATTCGGGGTATTTTCATTTTCACAAACCCTGGATATCCAAGGCTTTCTAAAGACATTGTTCCCAACATCAAATCCAGAATTTCTAACTCAAGTTACTTTGACTTTCAATAATGTCGTAAGCAAAACCACCTCTTTAGTTTTAAACTCATTGGTTAATTTCTTCCTGAATATACCGAAATTTCTTTTGCACCTTTTCATTGTAGTTTTTATCTCTTTTTTTGCAATGCGCGATTCACAAAAATTAATAGGTTTTGCAAAAAGCCTTTCCCCTTTGAGTAAGAACAAGGAAAAGATAGTAGTAAATCATTTCAAGGACATAACAAATTCAATAATTTACGGGCAGATAATTGTTGGCATAGTTCAAGGCCTCTTAGCTGGTCTTGGTTTCTTTGTCTTCGGTGTTGATAATGCAATTGTTTTAACATTGCTTGCAGTGTTCTTGTCAGTAATTCCTTTTATTGGCCCAGGATTAGTTTGGATTCCAGTCGTCATTTACCTTTTCAGTACAGGGAATGCAGGAATAGCCATAGGATATCTTGCTTATAATGTTCTTATTGTCTCTTTGGCTGATAATTTTCTAAGAACTTATATAGTGTCAAGAAAAACAAATCTTTCTCAGGCAATTATTTTAATAGGAATGATAGGAGGGCTATTTGTTTTTGGCATTATGGGCCTTATAATAGGACCTCTCCTTTTAGCATATCTAATCACTCTTCTCGAATCCTTCAAGGATAAGTCGATATATACATTATTTTCAGATAATTAAAAAAGGGCAAGATGAAATTAAAATTAAAAAAATTAAATATAGACGCGGGCAGATCAGTCGCTTTTTTACACACCGAAACTGCAAAAGAGTTTAATATTCATGTTGGCGATAGGATTGAAATTTTTTTTGATAGAAAAAAAATTATCTCCGTAGTAGATTTTGCCAAAGGCCTCGTTGGCAAAGAAGAAATAGCGCTGTCAAATGAAGCATTCGTTTACGGCCATTTGAAAAATGGAGATATGATGGAAATAAACCTCCCCAAAAACCCTACAAGCTCTTCTTTGATTGCTAGAAAAATGAGCGGCTTTCCTCTGCAAAAATCTGAAATCTACGTCATTATAAGGGATATTTTAAATAATGCTTTGACAGATGCAGAAATAGCTTATTTTGTTTCTGCTGTTGCTGAAAAAGGAATGTCATTGCAGGAAACAATTTATCTGACAGAGGCGATGTATAAAACAGGCCATGTTTTGAAATGGCCGTCTTCATACAAAGTAGCTGACAAGCATTCTATAGGAGGCATTCCTGGCAATAGGACCACGCCTATTTTAGTTTCAATTTGTGTAGCTTCTGGGATTATAATGCCTAAAACATCTTCGAGGGCAATAACCTCTGCCTCTGGGACTGCAGATACTCTAGAAACCATAACAAAAGTTAGTTTCTCTGTTTCCGAGCTGAAAAGAATAGTAAAAAAAATAGGAGCATGCCTTGCATGGGGTGGCTCTCTTGGCTTGGCTCCAGCAGACGATAAGCTGATTAGAGTTGAAAAATTGATTCATTTAGATCCAGAATCTCAGCTTATTGCATCTATTTTAGCAAAAAAACTTGCTGTCGGTAGCAAATATATTTTAATTGATATACCTTATGGGGAAGGAGCAAAGGTTAGCAAAAGAGAGGCAGAAAAATTAAGAAAAAAATTCATGCTGACAGGAAAGCATTTTAATCTCCATATCAAAATTATTCTTACAGATGGCAGTCAGCCAATAGGTAATGGCATCGGTCCTGTTCTTGAGATGCAAGACATCATAAAAGTCTTAAGAAGGGAAAAAGATGCACCAAAAGATTTAGAAAATAAATCTTTGATTCTCTCAGGGAATATTTTAGAAATGCTCGGGAAGGCAAAAAAAGGCTTTGGCTTTTCAAAAGCAAAAGAAATTCTTAACTCTGGCTTAGCATTTAAAAAGTTCAATGAAATAATAAATCAGCAAGGCAGGAAAAATTATTCTTTGCAGCCAGCTAAGCAATCTTATAGCTTTAAAGCCAAAAAAAATGGTAAAATAAAAAGAATTGGCAATAAAGAAATAAATTCTTTAGCAAGAATTCTTGGCTGCCCAGTGGATAAAGGTGCTGGAATTTATCTTTTCTGGCATAAAAATGATGTTGTAAAAAAAGGCATCACTCTGCTAACTCTTTACTCAGAATCCAAAAACAAGCTTAAAGAGGCAATTTCTTACTTCAATTTAGTCAAGCCAATTTTGTATTAAAGCAATAGATAAAATAAATAAATTTAAATATCATTTCTATTTTCTATTAGGATGTATAAAAAAGGCGATTATGCCAAAGAATTGAGCGATTATGTGAAGAAGAACTTGAAAAAGGGCTACACAAGAGAATCATTAAAATGGGCTCTTGTTAATCAAGGTCATTCTAAATTAGAAGTTGAAAAAGCTCTTAAAAAAGTTGATGAAGAGCTTGGCAAAGAGGCTCCTGTTCTTGAAACAAAGCCAGAGATAAAATACGAAGTTCTGGCCCCAAAAGACGCAGTCATAGAGGAAAAAAAGCCTTTCTGGAAAAAGCTTTTTGGGCTTTAATTATTCCTTTCTCAATCAAGGAACTTGTTCCTTGAGCACAAGAAAATCTTTTTGATTTACTAAAACGCCGACGCCCGGAATCGAACCGGGAGATCCCGAAGGAAACCTGTTGTCTTGTTCCTTCACTAAGGAAAGTTGAACGTCAAGGAAACCTTGATGTCCTTACGTCTCAAGACAGGCGGAGTACCATTGTCCCACGTCGGCATAAACTTATCTCACAATTAGTGTTTATAAAACTTGCATTTCTGACTTCTTAGGACTAAAAGAATTAGCTATTTAGTATAAAATTATCAATAATAACCTAATCAGATTTGAAGATAATTCTATCTCAAGCTATAAGCTCCTCTAAGCTTGTTGAACAGGTTTGCCTTTTTCTTAAAAAGAAAAGCAAAAAATCAGCCAAATAAGCTTGCAAGGCCTGCTGCTGATTCAGAAGGAGCTTCTTCCTTCTTCTTTTCTTCCTTAGGCGCTGCTGTTGCTGCAGGTGCTGCTGCAATTGCGCTTGCATTTGCTAATTCAGCTTCTATATTAACTCCATTTAAGGTAGCTATCAAAGTTTTTACTTTTGTTTCATTTGCCTGAATTCCAGCCGCGTTTATAACCTTTGTAAGGCTTTCTGCTGTTACTGGCTGTCCAAGCTTGTGCAAAAGCAAAGCCCCGTAGATATATTCCATTATTTGTCCTCCCTTGTCGTTTTTTGAGTTTGCGTTGCCGGAGTCTTGTTTATTAAATTTTCCATGGCTTTTTCCTCTGTTTGGGCTTTATTAATAATATTCTCAATCGCTTTCTCTTCCAGTCCTGCCTTAACAATAAAGTATTTTATAGTTTCAATAGAAGTATATTTAATATTTACAGCAAAGCCAAAAGCCTTTCTTAAAGAATCTCTCAATTCTTCAAGGGCGTTTTTCTTGTCAATTTTAATGCCAACATATAACTTATCCTCTTGTGAGTCATAAGCTACAAGAGGCTCAAAGCCAACTTTCATCGGCTTTATGTTCAGCTTTGCCATAACAGAGGCAACATTTTCTTTGATAATTTCTCCTGCATTTGCAATTATGGCTCCCTGCTTTATAGCTAGTTTTCCAGATTCAACAGCAACTTTTAATCCAACACCAGATAGTTCAGATATTGCTGGTCCTGGAAGCAAGTCAGTTGGTCCAGGTTCTACGTTAATGTCTTCAGGAGCGATATCTCCTGTCTTTGCCTTAGTGGAACTCTGATTATCAGCTAGTAAAGACGAAAGTTCAAATGGGTCTAAGTTTGAAAAAAATAAGGCTATGTCAGCTCCAATTTTATCCTTAATATTCTGTAAAGTTCCTTTCCCAATTGATTTTATAGCTCTCAATACTAAAGATTTTTTAGCAACTTTTATCTCAGCCTTTCCTCTCAAGCTCTTTTTTATTTCATGGAATTGCGAGCTTGGCAGTCCTTTTGTTGAAGCAATCAATAATGTCCTGTACTTCTTTATCTTTTCAGCTATCTCAACTACTAATTTTAGCTTATATTCAGGAATAGTTTTTTCCCTAGCCGGTTTTTCTTTTTTCATTTTTTTGCTTGCGGCCATTATTTCATCTCCACCTTTATCGGCTTTCCCATTGTTGTTTTGAGTATAACATTTTTCACATTATCTTTTTTTGATGGAAGAACATTTAATAATCCAGAATAAATAGCTTCAGAATTAGCAAGAATTTCATCGTCTTTCATATTTTCCTTTCCAACGCTTACCTTAACGCTCATTTCCTTGACTCTTATTTTCACAGATTTCTCAATCTTCTCAAGTGTTTTTTCTATTTCAGTATCATCTTCTTTTCCTAAAATGCCTAATTGGGGGGAAGGCATTTTTCCTGCCGGTCCAAGAATTTTTCCAAATGTAGTTGCAACAGCAGGCATTACCTGTGCAACTGCAATAAAAAAGTCATATTCTTTAACCAAATTTTTCAAAAGCTTCTTCTCTTTGTATTTTACAAAATCAGGCTGCGTTATTGTCCTAACAAGCTCTGACTTTTTCGTCAAAAATCCGCATACCTTTTTGTCTTTGATTTTATGAGGAATAGAAATTACAGTAGAAATATTATCTCTTTTGATATCAATGCCTTTGAGATTTATAATTAAGTCAATGCTTTGGTCAAAATTCCTTTTTTCCTGCTTTCTCAATTCATTTAATGCTTCTTTTATGTTCATCTTTATCTTCTACTCTATAGCTTTCGAGCCAGAAATGCAGGCTCCGAAGGGAGTAGTCTAACGACCTCTTTGAAAGAAAAAAGGCGTTTTTAAATGTTTTTGTTTTGCTTCTTGCTCTTCCTTGGGAAAAACTTCATGCGAAGCAAGCGGAACAGAGATTTTATCGTATCTGTATAAAGGGCATTCAGAAGTGTTATTGCGGTGTCTAAATTCATCGCTGTCTAATAACTTGTCGCTTATCTTCTCTTCATGAGGCCATTGCCCTGCAATCAGTTCAAGATTTCCTACATTAAGCGCCTTCACTCCTGGTAAAATTCCGCAATATCTTACCAGCACTGTTCTAAATACAATTTCATGTCTTTTGCTTTTTATATGATTAGTAGTTACATCAAGTCTCCCCAGCAATATGCCGCCATCATAAAATTCATAAGAGAGATTGTTATATCCATAAGGATGAGAAATTAATTTTAATTTTGATATTGATAATTTCTTCACTCTTTTTTTCATCCATTTTTCAAATCCAGTTGCTTGCGGTATTTCAGGTTCTTTATCATCTATGCGCGTAAAATCTATTTCATAGCTTCCTGCAAGACTATTTACAGCATTTTTCATGCAATTGTTAAGTTTTCAAAATATATAAGAATTATTGGGATATTCTTCAACAATCAACTCACAAACTTGATTACATCAGAAATAACAAACCCTATTAATCCTATTGCCAGAATCCCAAGAGCAGATATCTTTGCTATTGTCTTGAATTCTTCTCCAGTCGGCTTTCTTAAAACATGCCAGACTCTCTGGCACTGCACGAAAAATGATTTTAGCCTTGTTCCTGCAGATGGCTTATCAATATTATGCTGATTCATATACTTTCTTGTTTAAGGGAGTTTTTAAAATTATTCATTCAAGAAATCAATTCCTAATTCTTCCCCGAGCTCGCCTTTCTGCAAGCCAGAAAGCTCAATAGAAGAGCCTAATATTTGCGAGCTTTTTACTCCTGTTACTATTAATAAGACTTTAATTGTCTTTTCCATGTCAGGAGATATTTGCGCTCCGGAAATAATTTTAGCATCTGGAGCAACTTTCTCTCCAATAATTTCCATAATTGCCCTATATTCATCTAGGGACATATCTGGACCGCCGACAATATTTACTAATACTCCAGAAGCATTAGTAATATCAACATCCAATAAAGGATTATTAATTGCCTTTTCAACAGCATCTCTTGCTCTGCTTTTTGAATCTGATTCTCCTATTCCTATCAAAGAGACTCCTCCGTTTGTCATAACAGCTTTTATGTCAGCAAAATCCAGATTAACTAAGCCAGCTTTCGTCACTAATTCTGTAATTCCCTTAACAGAATTAGTCAATATTTCATCAGCGACTTTAAAAGCAGTATGTATAGGCAGTTCAGGAGCAATTTCCAATAATTTATCATTAGGTATTACAATTAAAGTATCACATACTGACATCATTTTTTCCAATCCATACTGCGCATTTTCAATTCTCTTTTGCCCTTCAACAGTAAACGGCAATGTTACAACGCCTATTGTTAAAGCTCCATGTTTTTTTGCAATGTCAGCCACAACTGGAGCACTTCCAGTTCCTGTTCCTCCGCCTAATCCACAGGTAATGAAAACCATATCAACCTCTCCAATCTTTTTCTTTATTTCCTGCTCTGATTCTTTGGCAGCCTGTTCTCCTATTTTTGGATTGCTTCCAGCTCCTAATCCATGCGTCAATTCTCTTCCAATAAGAATTTTGTGGTCAGCATTTGTATATAAAAGATCTTGGGCATCTGTGTTAACAGCAATGATTTCACATCCCTTTATTCCTGTTTCTTTCATTCTTGAAACAGAATTCCCTCCTCCCCCTCCGCACCCAACTACCTTAATTCTTGCACCTTGCTTTTTCAATAATTCCTCAAGCTCCCGGTCAATTTCATGCGTGCTTTGGTCCATTTTTTCTACAGCAATTGCCGCCATACACTCATTATATCTTTTGCATTTATAAGGATTGTTGTTTTAAGATATTGATTTTTTTGCCAGAAATATATCTTTCTAATAATCATCATCCATTAAGTAATTTATTAATTGTTGACGATAAAGTTAGATGGCAATAATATTTATTAGTAATAATTAGTGCTTATGCCCTTCATGGCTATGCTCATCTCCTTCATGAGAATGCTCGTCTTTTGCTTCTGTTTCTTTCTTTTCTTCTTTCAGCTCAAAAGAAAGCTCTTTGCCAATCAGCTCCTTGAATTTGTCGGATGAAGCCTTTATATAATCTTCAAGCACTTTCGGCCCTTTTACAATTACTTTGTTGTCTTTTACTTCAAATTCAGGCGCAAACCTAAACAAAAGGGAAAAAACAGCCTTGCATTTTTCTTCTTCGTTATCAACTTTTCTTATAATTTTGAACTTATAAGAGATTTCTTTTCCAGCAAGAGGATTATTAAAATCTGTAATGACTCTTGCACCAGAAACAGCCACAACCTTAGCTATCATATTATCAAAAGCCAGCACCTGCCCAGGTTTTGGGTTAATATTCTTCTCTGTAAATGCCCTTAATGGAATTGTTTTTAATAAATTCCTGTCTCTTTCTCCAAATCCCTCTTTTGCTGCTATTTTTATTTCATATTCTTTTTCAATTTCCTTGCCCTCCAGTGCTTTGTCCAAGCCAGGAACAACCATGCCCTGCCCAATCACGACAACAAGTTTTTCTGCCTTTGCTTCTGGATTCAGCTTTTTTAAGTCGTCTTCTACATTAGAATCAAATACCTGTCCTTGCGAATATCCTGTATATCTAAGTTCAACAAAATCGTTTTTCTTTGTCAATTCCATTCTTTTCCTTCTCAAGAAGGTTTTATAAATCTATTTGAGATTTATAAAGAAAATAAACAACGCACTTTATAAATAATTTAGAGCTAAAAATTCACAGAAGCAATTATCAAGACAGCACTATTTCTTTTTCCTGTGTTTTTGTCATATTTTGTTCCGGCATGAATTCCCCATTCTAATCTGCCGTAATCCCTTCTTGCAACACGCGCAAAAACTTCAGGCTCTTCAATCCCTTCATATTCGCTTCTTGCTCCCAATTCAAAATGTATCTTCTTTTTCGGAAATATTATCTGGTTAAAAGCAGCCCCTATCCCATCATGATAAACTCTCAAGCCTACATTTCTGTAACCTGCTCCTAAATAAGGGTGCACTCCAATGCCCAGCTTTAATCTGAATTTTTTTTCAAAAGGTAGCTTTTCTTTAACATCGTATACTACTTCTTCTAGAGAATCTCCTGAATCATCAGCCCTGTTAGAGAGGTTAATTCTTAACTTGCTTAAAGTTCCATTTAGAGCGCCATCTGAAACTCTTTCCAATACTCCTTCAGTATAATCTCTAATGCCCAAAACAAAAGGATGCTGGTTTGCATAATCATTTAATGCCCTCATAGCAGATTTTTCAACAATTCCTCTGACAAAATCTCTCATCTCAAAAGGGTTTTGTGTTGTTAAATATTGAAAAGGCAGCCTCTCCTGCAGTCTTCTTTCCATGTGCTCAAAAAATCGCTCTGGAATAAAATCCTCATACTTTTTTTCTTTAACTAGCAACTGCTCTGTTTTTGGAGGGTCCTGTAGAGCGACTTTAGAATCTTCTGCTTTTGCTTTTTCAATTGAACCAAAAAATCCGATTAAAGAAATAACCCCAATGCCAGCGTATCTGGACAGCCTTTTTATTAGCATAATAGAGCTCCCTTTTCATTAATTTTTCTTGCTATTTAAAGATATGTTCTCAAAGAAAAAACTCGCTTTCTAATAAGGTTTATAAACGTTTTTTCCCGCCTTGTTAGATGTTAAGGCTGATTAACGCGACAGAAGCCAAGCCGGGAACAACAATTATGATAGATGGCCAGCCATGTGCTGTTCGTTCAAATGACATTTCAAAGACAGGAAAGCATGGGGCAAGCAAATGTAGGATAGAAGCAATAGAAGTTTTCACAAGAAAAAAGAAAATAACTGCTGTTCCAGGAGAGACAAGGTTTGAGGTCCCTATGGTAAATAAGAGAAAAGCACAAGTCCTTTCGGTTTCTGGAAATACAGCTTCTGTCATGGATTTAGAAAGCTATGAAACCATAGAAATCCAGATAAATGAAGAAATTAAAGATCAAATTCAAGTGGAAAAGCAGGTTGAATACTGGGATATTGAAGGCAAGAAAATGATAATGAGGGTTTTATAATATGGAAATTAAAGCTGCACAAAATAAAATAATGGAATTTGACAAAGCGAGGGGATGGAGCGATCATTGGAATTTAAAAGATCTCTCACTCAATATAACAGAAGAAGTCGGAGAATTTTGGAATTTAATCAAATGGATTGATGATGAAAAGCAAAAAAAGGTAGTCAGAGAAAATAAAGATGAAGTATCAGATTTTATTGGCGACACACTATTTTTGGTCCTAAAAATAGCAAATCAAACAGATGTAGACGCTGATAAGTCATTGCAAAATACCTTAGATGAATACGAAAAAAGAATGCCTTCAGATAAGATGAAAGAAGTTGGCCACGCTAATAAGCTAGCAGGAGGAATTGATAACAAATAAAAATGGCAGCGAAATTACCAATAGCTCAGACGAGAATGTTTTCAAATGTTTTCGTTTGCAGGGATTGTAACAAAAAAATAAGGACTCAAGCTGTCAGGATTATGGCAAAAAAGATTAAATGCCCAAGATGCAATTGCCGCAACTTCCGTCCAATCAGAAAGAAATAAAGAGAAAAAGTATAATAATGTTAAATTATAAGCTATTAAGAGGGTTAATAAGATGAGCTTTGTTGTTTACGATATTGTTTTTATGGTTTTGTTTACATTAGCTGTAATTATCTTTCTTTATACAAGAAAACACAACTTGCAAAGGCAAGGCTTGCTTTATCTTTACAAGACAAAAGTAGGGCTAAAAATTATAGAATACATCAGCGAAAAATACTTCAAGCTTCTAAAGCCATTGCAATATCTTGTTCTTGCATCTGGATACCTCTTACTTTTTTTCATGCTTTGGTTTTTAGTAAAATTCACCTATTTTTACATAACTTCTTCTTACGCAGCAAAAGCTTTGAAAGTTCCTGTTATTTTTCCTCTTATACCATATTTGCCGGAAATATTCAAAGTAGATTTTCTTCCTCCCTTTTACTTTACATATTGGATAATTATTATAGCAATAATTGCAATACCTCATGAATTCGCCCATGGTATTTTTGCAAGATTAAATAAAGTTAAAATTCATTCAACAGGCTTTGGCTTTCTAGGTCCGTTTTTGGCTTTCTTTGTAGAGCAGGATGAAAAGCATATGAACAAAGCATCTCGTTTTTCACAGCTTTCAATCTTAGCAGCAGGAACTTTCGCAAATGTTCTAATGACAATTTTGTTTGGGATTATTATGTGGCTCTTCTTCATCTCCGCTTTTACACCTGCAGGAGTTTTCTTTAGCACATATTCAACTTCTGTGATACAAATTCAGGGAGTGGATAAGATAGGTAATATAAGCATTGATGATTTTTCTCAATATCCAAATCTTTTAGATTTAAAATCAAGATTCATCGAGGTAACTACAAAGGATAATAAAACTTATTTCACAAATCCTTCCATAGTTGAAAGTTCCATAGAGCAAAACCTTGAATATCTTATTGTTTATGATAATTCCCCAGCTTTCAAATCAAGAATTGAGGGGGCAATAACTTCCATAGATGGCAAAAAAATAACATCCTACAATGAGCTGAGAAATGCAATTTTAGAGCATAAGCCTGGGGACATAGTAAAAATAAAAACTATATCCGATAAAAAAATCAATGAATATGAAATACAATTAGCCGAAAAAGACGGGAATGCATTTTTAGGCATTGGAGTTTCTCCTCCAAGAGCTTCAGGCTTCCTAGGTTGGATTTATTCTTTAATTTCAAAAATAAAAGACCCATTTGTTTATTACAAGTCTTCTATTGGGGATCTTGGAATATTTATTTATAATTTATTGTGGTGGATAGTTATAGTAAATATTTCTGTTGCCTTAACAAATATGCTCCCAGTAGGAATTTTTGATGGAGGAAGATTCTTTATGCTTTCTATTTGGAGTTTAACAGGTAGCAGAAAAATAGGCGAAAATGCATTCAAAATTTCAACTTGGCTCATTCTCGTTCTTCTCTTTCTTCTTATGCTTAAATGGGCTTTTGCGGTTTTTTAGTTTTAAGTTATAAATTCCGCACCATTCTTTGTAAAAACCGCTATTCTTACACCAACAGGAATGCTTAATAAAGCAGAAATCAAGGCCATATGCTCTTTTCCATTTCCAGATGCAATTGACAGGGCAACTTCAAAATTGCCCTTTAATTTATTTCTTAGCTTGCTGATAAAATCTTCTTTTAGCTCTATAATTGGCTTCTCTGTATCAACTTTAATTAATTCAGAATTTTCTATTTCAGGAAAATTTCCAGCTTCCTTATTCTTTATTAGAATTACATTGTCCCATTTCATTCTTTTTGCAAGCGCAGTTATTTGCCCCCAGTTTTCCTCATCTTTTCCAAGAAAAGCAACTAATTCCATGGAATTAGTGGAATGAGTCAATTTATAATTATTATTGTCCTTGATATTTATGAAATTTGAGAGAATCAATAATTTTAAGCTGCTTGCAAATTAACAGATATATTTATAATTGCCTTATTTTTATTATTAAAATGGCCCGCGACCTGCCCCTGTTAGAAATAACTTTAAGAAGATATGAGAAGCCTTATGATTCTTCAAAGCGTGAATTAGTGAGAAAAGTCTGCCTTTCTCTTGGCTTGCTGCAACCAGGAGATTCCAGGGATATCATAGTTGACATTCTTCTTATTTTGGAAGAAGCAAGAAAAGAAAAAATATGGCTTTCTTCTTTTGAGATAAGAGACAAGCTCGAACTTTTAAGAAAAGAAAATTCCTTGGAATCCAAGGGCTTGGCAGAGAGCAATATAAGAAGGCAATTAAAAAGGTTAAGAGACTCTTTGCTTGTCGATAAGCAGGAGAATAAATATCGGCTTTCAGAGTTCTCCTCCATTTCAGAGATATTTAATTCAAAAATTGAAAAATTTCTCCTTCCTCAAATAATTGAAAGAATCAAGGAATATTTAAGCAAGTTAGATACAACTATTTAATAGTAACATATAGAACATTTAAATAATCATATTTGTGAGCTTTATTATAGAATACAAAAACAGAGAGCGAGAAAAATGCCGACTTAGGTAGAGCTAGTGATAGTAAATTAAGATTTGAAGATGCTGTAAATAGAGAACCGTTAGGCACGTCTGCGGCAGTAATAGTTGGTGTTGCCATCGTAGGAGCTCTTAAGTTATTTGAAAAAGCAGGAAATTATTTAATCCTACGAGATACTAAGAATTCACGATAAATTTAAAAACCTCTTTTTCTCTTAGATAGTACTACTTCTCTTAATCAAGAAAGTAGCGGAGCATAGAAATGATTTTTATTATTAAGGTAACAAATAATAAGGAAGACAGGGCATTAGAAATGATGAGCGAGCGAGCTCAGAAAAAAAATTTAAATGTATTCTCAATTGTAAGACCTCATGGATTAAAAGGATATATTATTCTTGAGGCAGCTGATAGAGAGTCAGCAGAAGAATCTGCTTTCAATTTGCCGTATGTTAAAGGCATTATAGGAAAAACAGTTTCATACGACGAAGTTAAAAATATGCTTGAGCCAAAAGCAGAAGATTATAAGATAGAAATAGGAGATATTGTTGAAATGATAGGCTCAACATTTAAAGGAGAAAAAGCAAAAGTTACAAGAATTGATAAGCAGAAAGGAGAAGTAGTAGTTTCTCTTTTGGGGGCGTCTGTTCCTATACCTGTAACAGTAAAAATAGATAACATAAAAGTTATAAGGCGTGAAGATAAGACAGAAGAGGAAACTGACAAAACTAAAGAAGAAGAAATAACATTTGAATAAAAATGAAAATAAAATTAATTGTTGATGGCGGAGACATGAAACCAGGGCCAGCAGTAGCCCAGCAAATAGGTCCTCTTGGCATCAATTTTGGAAAAGTTATAGCAGATGTTAATTCAGTTACCTCAGGATTCAAAGGAACAAAAGTTCCAGTAGAAATTGATGTTGATTCTAAAACCAAGGAATATAAAATAAAAGTATTTTCTCCGCCTGTTTCAGAATTAATTAAAAAAGAACTTTCTTTAGAAAAAGGCTCTGGCGCTGCAAAATCAGTTAAAGTAGGCAATATTCCTTTTGAATCTATTGTTTCAATTGCCAGGACAAAAATGCCAAATTTGCTTGCCAAAGATTTGAAATCATCTATTAAGCTAGTTGTCGGGACTTGTCAATCTCTTGGAGTTTTAATTGATGATAAAGAAGCAAAAGAAATTGAGAAAGATATTGAATCTGGATTGTATAGCAAGGAAATAGAAGGAGAAATAACTCAGGCATCTCCAGAGAAAACAAAGAAGCTTCAAGAATTCTTTGCTGAAGTTAAAGCTAAGCAAGAGAAAGAGCAGAAAGTATTGGCAGATGTAAAGGCAGCAGAAGAAGCAGCGAAAGCAGCAGCTGCAACAGCCCAGCCAGGAGCAGCTCCAGCTCCAGGAACTCCAGCGCCAGCAGCCGCCGGAGCAAAGTCAGAGGCAAAGCCTGGAAAAGAAGCAGAAAAGAAAGAAGCAAAGTCTACCAAAAAGAAGTAAGTTTTTTTAGTTAAAATGGCTCTTTGTTTTTTAAAACTCCTAATTAGCAACAATTAAAAACCTCTAAATGTAATTTAATTTATAGGGGTCGTGGTGCAACCTGGCAACATTCGAGGTTTGGGACTACTATCGTTTTATATTTGAAGGGATTATTGAAGGCAAATAACTTCGCGATCTGGGTTCAAATCCCAGCGACCCCATTACATTTAAAAACATCTTCTTCAAAACAATGCAATGGGAGCAAAAACAAAGAAAATAAAGGCAGCAGGGAAGTTCGGCTCTAGACTGGGAGTTTCTGTTAGAAATGAATATAATGCAATTGAATCAGTGCAGAGAAAGAAACAGCAGTCCCCATTTCATCCTAAGGGAAAAGCGAAAAGAATCGCTGCAGGAATCTGGAAAGATATAAGGACAGGAAGGATTTTCGCAGGCCCGGCTTATGTTTTGAATGCCAAGAAATAATTGCTAAATAGGAGGTCTTCAGTAAGAAGACTAATTTTAGCAGCAGATTCTGCTTACAAGGAAAAGCAGGAAGAGTTAATTGAAATGCTTGGTTCTCCCTTTTTACCTTCCAATGCTAAATATTGCCAGCTCCCTAAATAAACCAGCAGATTTAAAAATGCCTTGATTTAGAATAATATTAATAGTAAATACAATAAAATGGCTCAATATAAATGCTTCAAATGTGAAAAGGCAATTTCTAGCAAGCAGTTGGAAAAGAGATTTGTCTGCCCTCATTGCGGCTCAAAGATATTTTACAAGCCAAGAATGCAGATAGTGAAAGTGAAGGCAGTTTAATATGGCTTCTATAAAAGAAGATATTTCAAAGAAGATACAGGAATTGCAGGTTTTAGAGCAAAATTTGCAGCATTTTCTTATGGAAAAACAGAGCATACAGGCGGAATTGAATGAAATTTCAAATGCCATTGAAGAATTAAAGAAATCTTCAGGGGATTCTTATAGGGTCATCGGAGGAATTATGGTAAAATCTTCACCATCAGAACTAATAAAAGATTTAGATGACAAGAAAAATATTTTAGTGTTAAGAATTTCAGCAGTTGAAAAGCAGGAAAAGCTCGTCGAGGACAAGGCAAATTCCATAAAAAAGGAAGTATCAGAATCTGTTTCTAAGAATAAATAATAATTTATAAATCATAGCAATATTTATAAACTCATATAATAATGATTAAGCATGGCTTTTAGTTTAAAAAAGATGTTCGGCAAGGACGACTCCGAGGAGTTTGTTGAAATAGATTTAGGGAGCGCAGAGGCAAAAGACACAAAAATTATTGTCAAGCCTTTCTTATTGAGGCAATTTGATGATATTAATGAAATTCTTAATTCAATCAGGGAAGGATACACAATTGCAGTCATTGATATAAAGATATTGAAGTCAAAAGATATTGTCGAGCTTAAGAGAGCAGTTGCAAAAATTAAAAAGACAGTTGATGCGATTGAGGGTTCAATTGCAGGCTTTGGCGAAAACATAATAATTGTGACTCCAAAATTCGCCCAAATTCATAAAACGCCTGCTCAAAAGAAAGAAAAAATAGATTTCGTTAATGGGTAGATAATTTGCTTTCATATAATTTTTTTCTGTTAATTGATTTTTTATAGCGAAATAATCTCGCAATATTAAATCTTGCCTTATGATCTATCACATAATATATTAAAACTACATTTAATATCAATTTATGAGATAATTATTTTCTCTTATTAAACGAGTTATCTGCTAAAAGTCCTATTATAATATACCAATGGTTAAGTTTTTGAAATAGAAAATACAGTCTTCAAAGCAACTACAATCGTTGCAGGGACAAATAATGCCAATAGAGTCTGCAAAACTGACGATATAATTTTTCCTATGTTAAATCCGCTTATTGCAGCTCCTAAAACTAATCCAGATATTCCCATATAGCTTACAATTACAAGAGAGACAGAAGCAAGAAGAAATATCTGAACATCTTTTTCAGCAACGAAAAATCCCAGAATTATGCCAAGAAGGGCAAGAATTCCAAGAATAAATGGATTTATATTTACGTTGACAATACTGCTGCCAGCCAATATGCCTGCCAGCACTGCCAATATCAAACCAATTAAAAAAGCCCACGCACCGACGACATTCTCCCTAGCTCTTATCATTTTCCTATATATCTATTTTATTACAATCTTTCCAGGATAGAGATTTATTTAAATCCTCTTATTTTACTAACCAAGGATAAAATCCAGGAAAACGAAACATTTATATACCAATGTAATTGTAAAGTTACAACACAAAAATGAGATTCAGATTATCAGTTTTAGGTTTGTTATCAGCATTTCTGCTTTTAGCTTTAGTTGGCTTTGCAAGCGCAGCTTCTTTGTCATGGGGAAATCCTGTAACAGGTCCAAATACAATAGACAGCAATGCAGGCTCCTTCACTTATACTTTTAATTTGACTAATTCAGGCTTGGCCGCTGATTTAACATATTCTTTGCGCATGGATTCTGGAGTAGCTACTTTAGGAAGTGCAACACCATTAACTATCGGAAATGGTTCAACTACTCCTGTTTCAGCAATTGTAACAGCAGTAATTAATTTCCCAACAGGTCAAGCAGTGCAGTTTCTTACTGGCAATTTAGTAGTTAATCCAAGTGGACAGGGCAACGACTTGAATTTTCCATTTGGTATACAAGTAAATCAAGCTACACCAACATCCGCTCTTGAAATCGTTAAGATAAGAAGTGATATTACAAAATCACAGACAGGAACATTCACTCTTAGAAACAATGGAAATACAAATCTAGCTCAAGTTACGCTTTCATCCTCATTATCTTATATAACTATAAGTCCTAATTCAGTAAGCCCATTAAATGCAGGCACAAGTTCAGGAACAGTCAGCTTGTCCATAAATGACCTTACAAAAGTTGGTTTTGGTATCATTCCTGTAACAATCACTGCTCTTTCAGGCTCTGTTCTGGATACAGAGACATTTAATATATTAGGCTCATTCTGTAAAGATGGTCCAGCAAGCTCAAACTTAACGATAAAAAGCATTGATATATCAAGCGATGATGACGATGATGTCTGGAAGCTTCTTGAAGACGTTACAGTTGAAGTTGAAGTTGAAAATCCTACTAACAATGATGTAGATGATGTCTTTGTTGAACTAGGTCTTTTCGATTCAGCTGGAAAGAACGTTGCTGACGACTTGCTTTTCGATAATGAAGACGAAGAGGAATTTGACCTTGGCGATATAAGGGATGATGACAAGGAAACAGCAACTTTTGAATTCAAAGTTCCTGCTGATGTAGATGCTGGAAATTACAGACTTGCAATAAAAGCTTACAGCGATAAAGTAGGAGAGTCATCTGTATGCGTAGATAATGCGAATAGCCCTGATGATATCGATGTAGAAGAAGAAGATGACGAAGGAAAATTCATAGCATTTGCAGATGCCCAGCTTACTCCTGCAGAAGCAACCTGCTCTGATCAAGTTTCTCTTGAAGTTGATGTTTATAATGTAGGCGAGGAAGACCAAGAGCAGGTAAAGATAAATCTGGCTAATAGAGATTTAGGAATCAGCTCTTTTACAGAAATAAAGAATGACTTTGACAAAGGTGACAAGGAAAAAATGACATTCACATTTGATGTCCCACAAGACGCTAGAGATGGCGCATATAATCTTTTGCTTACATCAGAATATGATTATGATAACGACGATGGAGAATATAATCAAGAATCAGACGAATCTTTCTCTGTTCCTCTTAGAGTTATAGGATGCACTCCTGCGCCATCTGGAGGAGTTACAGGAAGAGTTGCAGGCATTACTGCTGATTTGCAGTCCGAAGCAAAGGCAGGCCAGCCTCTTTCAATTAAGACAACAATAAAGAACTTGGGCACAACTTCAGGTACATTCCTTGTTGGAGCATCAGGCTATGAGTCATGGGCAGAATTAGATAGAATATCAGAAAGAATATTAACATTAGATGCAGGAGAGTCAGAGGAAGTCTCGGTAACTTTCAATGTTAAACCTGGAGTTTCAGGAGAGCAGACTTTTGATGTTGAAGTCCAGTCAAATGGAAATCTTGAATCACAGGAAGTTGCAGTCAATATAGAGCAAGATAATGCATTTAATTTTGGCAATAATACTCTAGTATGGATACTTGGAGCAGTTATTATAATCCTTATAATCTTAGTTATAATTGTAGCAGTAAGAGTTTCCAAAAGATAATTAAAGAGAGCCAGTAAATAGCTTATTAAACTATCTTTTCTATTTTCTTCTATGAAATGTGAAGAGGTAATTAATATCACGGGGAGATATATTTTGTTAATTGTCCTTGCTATAGGGAATCTTTCTGCTTTTTACATTGTTTTTACTCCATTGACAGCTTATCCTGTTTTCTCTATCTTAAAATTGTTTTATCCTGCTTCTTTATTGATAAATACAAGCACACTCTCAATCTCTGGCTTATACATAGAGCTTATTCCAGCCTGTATTGCGGGAGCCGCCTATTATCTTCTCCTTATTTTAAATTTGGCAACTTCTCTACCATTTAAGACTAGAATAAAAAGCCTGGCTTTTCTTGTTATATCCTTTCTGATTCTTAATATAATCAGAATATTAGTATTTTCATGGCTCTTTATTTCTGGAAATGAGTATTTCTTTGATATAGCCCATAGATTTGTATGGTACATAGGAAGCACAATTCTCGTTCTTGCTCTCTGGTTTCTGAATGTCTGGCTTTTTAAAATAAAATCAATTCCAGTCTATACTGATATCAGGGCAATAATAAAAAGCATTAAAAGATAAATGATAATCCAGTTCAATATTGCCTATAAGAAAGCATAAAGATATTTAAAACCTTTCTTGCTTAATAAAAAATGTTAGAAGGTCTTATTTCATTAATTCAGTTTGTATTAAATCTTGATGAACATTTGATATATTTCGTAGATTCTTATGGCTTTTTAGTTTACGTAACGCTTTTTCTTATCATTTTCCTAGAAACAGGCGTAGTTATTCTGCCGTTTTTGCCTGGAGATTCTCTCATATTTGTAGCAGGAACAATATCTGCACTAAATTACCTAAATATCTGGGCGCTCTTTTTGCTTATTACACTTGCAGCTATTCTAGGAGACAGCCTAAATTATGCAATCGGCAGCTTTTTTGGCAAAAAAATAGTTAAAAGCAATTCTCTTTTGTTTAATAAGAAATATTATTACAGAACACTTGATTTTTATAGAAGGCATGGAGGCAAGACAATTATCCTCGCCCGTTTTATACCTATCATAAGGACATTTGCGCCCTTTGTAGCAGGTCTTGTCAGTATGTCTTATAGACATTTTCTAATTTATAATGTCTTGGGAGGCATAATCTGGGTAGGCCTTTTTTCTATTGGCGGCTTTCTTTTTGGCAACCTCCCAATTGTGCAGGAAAACTTTTCTTTAGTAATATTTTTGATAATTGCCTTCTCTATTATTCCAATAATTACAGAAATAATAAGAGAAAAGAAGCGCCTGAAAAGCGCTCATAAAGGATAATCAGGATCTTTCCTTAGCGTCTATTATAGACTGAACTTCAAATTTCTCAATAGCCCTAGTTAAATCATCGCAACTTGCCACGCTTATAGCATGGCAGTTATTTTCTTTTTCTATTTTCGTTTCATCATCTTTTTGTATGATTATAACTGTATTTTCAGGCCTTCTCTCGCATGAAACATAGCTAATATTAAGGGCCTTTGCTTCATTTTCATCTGTTATCCCGGACTTTACCGCTATGTTGGCCGGAGAAAGGTTATCCTTCAAAAATAGGGCAAGCGTTCCAGCATCTCTTAGAATAGTTGGACATTGCACTAATCCTGTTCCATTTATTCCAATATATACATATTTGCCCGATGGATAATTTATTTCTCCCTCAATGCTTACATTATTTTCTCTGGGGTCATTTCTTAAATACAAATTATATTCATACATCTGCCCTGAATAATCGTTGAAGAAATAAGAGTACCTATAAACATCTATTTGGTCAAATTTTTCCTTTCTAAACTCCAGACCTTGATATTCAAATGTATTAATTGCATTAAGAATAAAAGGATAGACTATTGCTCCTGCCAATATAATAAGCATTACCCCAAAAATCCAATACAATTGATTATCTTTCTTTTCAACCTTTTTGCTTTCTTTCTTATCCTCTTTCTTTTTTCTTTTCATGTTCACTTTATCAAAACTAATGTTTTAAAGCTTTCTGTATTTTCGTTCTATATTTTATAAGGCAGAGAAGTTGCATGTATGATTCAATCAATAATATCGCTATCCCACAATGTTCTCATGCTCATCTTGCTCTGTCATATTAGTTTATATTAAAAATCCTGTAAAGAAAGGCATCAACTGCTCTTATATCTCCTTCTATGAATATGCAATTTTCCTGTTGATAAATCCTATTTTCATTTTTAATATCATAAATTATAAGGTTATCAGAGCATATTTTTTCCGGAAATTCTGAATTATTGCATTCTCCATAACACGCATTTTGCACTCTCAATGCGTATCTTCCAAGGCTGGAGGCGATTTCTTGAGTTACGAGAGAACTATTAGATTGTATATATAACGGCTTATTTGCATAATAGTCAAAATAAACATCTATTTGTATAGGGATATTCTTAACAGATTCAGGTGAGCTGCTGAAAGTCAATACTTGATTGCCAAGATTAACTATCCATTTACCTCCTATATTTTGCGCTCCTTCTATTCCTGTTTCTCCGCTTTCGCCGTTATCAGAGCTTTCAGAACTTGAGGTAAAAGCATATCCTGCCGTGCTTGCCACTAAAATAAAAAGCAAAAAGAAAGTAAGATACTTGGCTCTTTTCTGCCTTTTTCTTTCAATTTCCTCTCCGCTTTCAATTTTTCTCATTTTACGTTGATATTATTAGAATATTTAATCGCAAACCCTTTAAAAACACTGCGCTATCTATAAATTAGATATATCAACAACATTTAACTTAATATTAGATAATTGTTACCAACAAAATAAACCATGTTAGTTAATAACCCTACTCAGCTATAAAAAATCATAAAAAACAAAAAAAGAAGAAAAAATAAAAAATAAAAATCTCTTCTTACTAACTCGTGGTCTGAAGTGTTGCCATTGTAGCGCTTGTTCCAATATACTTCTTGCCTACTGTTGTATCAACAGTTTGCGTTGTTAAGTATTTGGCAGCGTTTGTTGTGTCGCCAGCATTGTATCCTGCAACAAGTGTTGCAACATTACCTCCAGTTCTGGAGAATGTCTGAATCAGGAATTGTCCTGAACTGACACCTGCCTTAGCAGTAAAGTCTGCACCGCATGTTGGATATGATGCTCCGATTAACTCTGCAGCAACTCTGTTTACACAGCTTCCTCCAACAACAACTAAGCTCTTGTCTGAAACTGAGCTAACTTCTCCATCAGATACACTGACAGATCCAAGTGACTTTGTGGTTCCTCCGCCAGATGTTCCAGCAGTTATTATTGCAGCAACTCCCGCGACATAAACCTCAGCGTATACCTGTTCATCAGGATAGCTGATATTTAGAGTCTTTTGATCAGATTCTCCAGCATCTAATGTAAGCAAAGTACCCCACAAATCTGTTGTACTTGAAATATCTGTATCAGTTCTCCATGTTGTGAAGGGTGGCAAATAATTACCAGGTATTGTTCTTGCAACTGTATTGACGCCAAGTCCATCAGCGCTTGAACCCTGTCCTTCAAATTCAACAATCAAAGCACCATAGTTATCATTATCATCTTGTTCTTCAAAGATAATTAAGGCACCAGTATTGTTGATCTTTACGCCAGCAGTTCTATTTGTCATCAAGAACACATTATACTGATGTTTGAGTCCTGTACTAGAGAAGTTGTATGTAAGCCCACCAACTCTAACAGTTGTAGATGCCTCGCCAATTGCAGTTGTAGAATTAACTACTGTTCCACCAATAGTCCAGTTATCATTATTCCCAAGTGGCTGTAAAATTGCAATAGCAGTATATCCATCTCCATCAGGGAATCTTATAGAAGTTATGTTCACAGTATCTTCAGCTCCAATTGTACCCAAGTTATAGTCAGTCATATTTATTATTGTTGGCTGATAAAATGCTACCTTTGCTCCGCTTTTTGTTTCAATAGCTGGGAA
>CAYXTB010000009.1:0-29223 GCA_964468255.1 Candidatus Woesearchaeota archaeon
CTCAATAGATGGGTTATGTACAAATAGAGTTTATATCTACTCAATTTAAGTCCCCCTAGATGCAACAATCCAGGGAAAACCCAACATTTAAAAATAAGATAGCAATAGAATATATATACTCAAGTAAATATCTCAAAATAATAAAAAATCATGAAAAAGAAGAGTGTGAAATCTAAGCTATCTAGTATTGATGGCCTAGAGAATCAGGAAAAAAGAGTATTAAAAATACCAAGAGATATGGCAATGGATTTTGCCTTGAAAGTCCATAAAAAATTTGACAGGATAATAAAGGCATCAATTCTCTTCGGCTCCCAAGCAAAAGATAAAGCAACAGCCTCATCAGACATAGATATTATTCTAATAATAGACGATTCTTCCATTAATTGGGATATGGAATTAATTGCATGGTATAGGGAAGAATTGGCAAAGCTCATTTCAGCTTCAGAATATTCAAATGAGCTTCATATAAATACAATAAAATTAACAACATGGTGGCAGGACTTGCTTCACGGAGATCCTGTTGTCATAAATATATTAAGATACGGAGAGGCATTAATTGATGTAGGGGGTTTTTTCAATCCTCTCAAAGCCTTATTAGAACAAGGAAAAATAAAATCAACTGCTGAAGCAGTTTACTCTGCTTTGCAAAGGGCTCCCTTACATTTGGCAAGAAGCAGAGCAGCCGAATTAGGGGCAATTGAAGGCGTTTATTGGACAATGATTGATTCTGCCCAGGCAGCGCTTATAACAGCAGGAAAAATACCACCAAGCCCAGAGCATATTCCAGAGTTATTAAAGACAACTTTTGTAGATTCTGGAATGCTAAAAATTGATTACATAAGGGCAATTAAAAATCTTTATTTTCTGCATAAAGGAATAGCGCATGGAGAAATAAAATCAATAAAAGGCCAAGATATAGACTTATGGCAGGAAAAAGCAGAGAAATTCCTTGTTGAGATGACATCCATTATATCAAATCTTTTAAACATGAGAGAATAAAAAATAATTATTTTCTTTCTTCCGCATCACTAATTGCTCTTCCAAGGGCATAAGCAATCTGATCCTTCCCCTTATTTTTGGACTTCTCATAAAGGCCCTTTAAATAAGCTCTTGCATATTCTATGCCACCAAGTGTTTCATATAAATTAGACTGCGTATATCCTATTCTTCCTGCAAGCACTTGTTTGGCAATTTCATCATTTCTTGAAGCCAGCATTTGCAATGCCTTTCCAAATACAGAGAATGTTCCGTCTTCAGTTAGTTTTGATTTCTTATTTATTTCCTGAATTAATTCTGAAAAGCCTTTTGAAGGATTTGCAAGCGCCATTACTGCTTCATGCAATTTCTTATGTGCTTTATAAACATCTTTTCTTACTCCAGAATATTTGATAGGCTTAAGAGCGCTTAATACACCGACAATGCCCAATCTTCCTTCATCGCCTGTAAAATAATTGATAGCACCACTATAATCATTTTGAACATGCCCTATTAAAGTATTTCTTATCGCATGATGTGCTTCTTCTCCTAAAGCTCTTTGCTCATTTTGATGCAAAGAAGCGAATTGATCAGGATTAATATTAAGCTGTCTGAAATAATCTTCTGTTCCTTCAAATTTAGCCAGATTAGCTGCCAGATTGCCTGATGGATCATGCTTAAAACTATCCAATTCTTTCTGAACTATCTTTTCTGTTTTCCCTGCTTTTACTATTGTTTCTAAACTCATACTTTTTTAAGGTATAAAGGGTATTTAAACCTTTCGGTTGTTGAAACTAAAGGGTAGTAACATTTACTACCTAAACAGCTCTCTTAAAGCCTCTAAATTATCATCTTCTTTTTTAGAAACATCTTCATTCACTAAAGGAACATCTTTGCTTCTTTGCAATGGGTCTCCAGGATAATATTCATCTGCATCAAGTTCTCTTAAAAGAATCTCTTCAATATCCCTATTTTCCCCACTATTCCTGGCAACTGCAACAGGAACTTTAATTTCTTTTTTAACATAAATATCAGATGGCTTAAGATCAACCTTTTTCATATTATTAATTCTGTAATCCTTTTTTATCCTATCTTTATTATCAACATCATTATTTTTCACATTTGAGATTTCTTTCTCTATCTTAGCGACAATTTTGCTGACTTTTTCAGCAGCATCAGCATTAACTGATATGGAATCAATTCCTTCCTTAACAAGAAAAGAAGCCATTTCTTCCTTGCTTCCTGCCTGCCCGCATATGCTTGTTTCAACTCCATATTTTTTGCATTTTCTTATCACATAAGAAATGGCAGAAAGCACAGCAGGATTCATCTCATTATACAAATCCTGAATATCTTTATTGTTCCTGTCAATTGCAAGCATAAATTGAGTTAGATCATTTGTTCCAAAACTTGCAAATTCAATTCCTGATTCACACAATTCGCTTATTATCTGCACAGCTGCAGGAGTCTCTATCATGACCCCATATTTAACATTTCCAGGCATTTTTAATTCCTGGCCTAATTTCTTCGTTTCTAAAAACTCATTTACAGATATTATTTGGGGCATCATAATTCCTATTTTCTTATTTTCTAGATCCAGAGCAGTCTTTTTCACCGCTTCAAGCTCCGCTCCTAAGATTTCCTTATGTTTTAAAGAAAATCTTATTCCGTGGTTTCCAAGCATTGGATTTCCCTCTGCTTCTTCTGGCGCGCCTTGCAAATGCTTAAATTCATCACTCCTAATATCACTCGTCCTTATCCATATTTCATCAAAATGTTCTGCTATTTTTTTCAACCCATTATATAATAAGGAAATATATTCATTTAATTTTTTATCTTCAGAAAAATACAGAGGATGCTTCCCTGACAATGCAATAATTCCTTCTAATCTTACTAATCCTATCTCTTTTACTCCAGATAAAGCTGCTCTTTCTGCAAATCCAGGAAGGTCAACAATTACTTTTATTTTAGTCTTTGTTTTTACAATCGGATTTATCTCAACCTCCTTTGCCTCTCCTTTGCCAAGATAAACTCTTCCTGAAAAGCCGTCTATAGTTATTTCCATGCCATCTTCTAAAATAGATGTGGCATTTCCTGTTCCGACAACAGCAGGAATTCCCATCTCTCTGCTTACAATTGAAGCATGGCTTGTAACCCCGCCTTCATCAGTTACAATTGCAGCAGCCTTCTGCATAGTCACAACCATGTCAGGATTAGTCATTTCTGTTACTAAAACATCTCCTTTTCTTATTTTATTAAGCTCATTAAGATTTTTTATTACTTTAACGATTCCAGAAGCAATACCAGGAGATGCAGGAAGCCCTGAAACCAAAACTTTTCCGCTTATATCTTCCCTCTTTTTTTCATCAGAAAAAGAAGTAGTTATTGGCCTACTCTGGACAATATAAATCTCATCATTTTCAATTGCAAATTCTATATCCTGCGGCTTTTTATAATGCTCTTCAAGCTTTTTAGCATATCTCGCCAATGTCTTTAACTCATAATTGTCCAAGACTTGCTGCTTGCTCTTCTCTTCATTTAATTTTACTTCTATTGTCTCTCCAGAAGAGTTTCTAACTATCGCAGCTTTCTTCTCTGCAACTTTAATATCAATAATCTCAAACTTTTCAATATCAGAATTTATTTCATAATTGTCTGGCTTTATTCTTCCTGAAACAATTCCTTCTCCTAGACCAAAAACGGCCTCTATTACTATGCTGTCTTTCTTGCTGACAGGATTTCTTGAAAAAATAACTCCTGACTTATCAGAATCTATCATTTTTTGTACTACTGCTGCCAATTGTGATTTCTCATGGGAAAATCCTTTTTTTGTCCTGTAATAAACTGCTCTTGCAGTAAACAAAGAAGCAAAACATTTCTTAACACTTTCTATTAAATTTTTATATCCTTTAACATTAAGAAATGTCTCCTGCTGCCCAGCAAAGCTTGCATCTACCAAATCTTCTGTCGTTGCACTGCTTCTGACTGCAACAAAGCTGCCTTCCTTAGAATTTTTCAGGATATCAAGAGCTCCTTTTCTGGCATTTTCAACTTTGCTCTTGCCAGCATCAAGAATATCATAAGCTTCTTCTATTTCTTTCTCTAATTCATCTGGAATCTTGGCCTTTTCTATAATCTCTCTAACTCTAGCAGACTCTTTTTCAAGCTTCTTTGTATCTTCTACATCTAAATCCTTTAATATTAAACCTATTCTTTCCTCCAGTCCGGCCTTTTCAAGGAAATAAGAATAAGCCCCTGTAGTCACAACAAATCCAGGCGGAACTGGAAATTTTGAATTATACATCTCTGCCAAACTTGCTCCTTTCCCTCCAGCCTCTGCTACACTTTTACTGCTCAATTCAGAAAACCATTTTACAAATCCTGCCTCTTCCTTGCCTTCCATACATTCCTCTTTTTATAGATATAGAAAACTAAAAGAGTTAATAAACATTGCCTGTTATAAGCTGGCTGTTAATCAACATTGGTCCTTGCAAACCAGAACAATACGCCTACAATAATAAAAACAATCGTTAAAACAGAGCCAGTTTCTTCAGCAACATTCTCAAGAATGCTATATCCAGTTATTCCGGATAAAGAAGTCATCAAGAAAGCAAATGCCAAAACAAAAGATAAAATTGATGCAAGAGTTAATGCTTTTCTTGTATAAGCCATATTTTATCAAAGCATTTAGGATTAATAAATATTACCTTCCTTGATTATTTATAATTTCTCAAACAAAATTCTAGTCTTGCACGGAACTTTCGCCTTGACTGATTCTAAAGCTTCCTTAGCAACTCTCGCCGCCTTCTCATTTGCGGTAGAAACAAAAAATATTTCCTGCCCAGCTTTAACCATTGCAGCTCTGCCAATGACAACTCCAAAGCTTTGAGTCATTCCAGTTGAAATCCTGTCTGCTCCTGCAACTGCCGCAGCACTCTTATTTTCCCTTAAAAAATGATGAGGATGCACTTTTACAACAAAAAAATACTGCCCGGGTATTTTTTCATCTAAAAACTTTGTGATTAGCATTCTTCCTGCTTCTAAAGCATTATCTCTAACTTGAGACCATTCTTCTGCGATTAATTTAATATTATATACGTGCTTTCCTTCTCTAAATGCCTTTTCATCTCCTCCAGAGAATTTAACTATTTTACTATAAGGCACAGATTTAATATATGCCTTGCTCTTTTTCCTGGAAATCCTCGTATAAGGCCTAGCTTTTTTCTTTGAATATGCCAGTGCTTTTCTTAATGCCATTTTATCTATGGCCTCCTTCTGTAGAAAATCTCGTTGAAATATATTTTATGCCTAAAGCTCTATTTCCTAAATCAACTAAACGGGCTTTAAGTTCATTTCTCGTCAATCTCTCATAAGAAATTGTACTATCATCTACAAAAACAACACTTACGTTAAAAAGTTCATTATCTGATAATTCCCTAAAGGATACAAAATCTGTATCGCTTTCTTTAGGAGTTCTAGAATGAGCGACCATAAGACTATCAAGATTTATTCTTGGTGCTTCTGCTACTCTTCGTGCTGGTTGGTATTCCATCTTAATCATAACCTCCTTCAAAACAACAACTTCGCTTTCTGTAAATTACTAAACCATCGCCATCACTGTTCAATCTGGCAGGTAATAGCGGAACTATTATTCTTTTAGGTATAGGAATATAGTCTACACCGCTAACGTCCGAGTCCGGCATTTCTATAGGAATTGTGCGTTTGCTTCCTGTAAGTCTGCCATTTCTTAATTCACTTTCTAAACTTGCTCCATTAGCCACATTTGACACATTTCCCATTTTTATTTTACCTCCGCCTCATTTGTTATTGCCTGCCCTGGCAATCCAGATTCAAATATTGCCCTGACAAGCCCTTTATTTCCATGGGCATCACTTATCTTCCCTTTTATAATTTTTCCAGCTGGGCTTTTCCATTCAACTATCTTACCTTTTAACTTTTGGGCTTCAGCCCTGCCAGTTAATCCTAAATCTAAAAGGTAATGCCTTTCATGAATTCTTTTCCTGCTTCGTCTGAATTGAACAATTATGGCTTTCATATTATTATATTAATCAGTGTCTTAGACGCTAAAAAGCTTAGAAAATCAGGTTTTTAAAGTTTGTTAAATTTGTTATAGGAGTAAGGGTTATGAACTCTAATAAATTGTCTTTCTAATCTTTTTCTCATTGCTTTTAACAATGGAGGTTCTTTATCACTAACTACTTGAGAAATTCTTTTTCTTTTTGTATCTGGAACATAAGGGCTTTTTACAGAATAAGAAAAGAATGCTTTTAACATTCTTTCATCCTGCGAGAAACCTTCACTTTCAAGCTGTCTTCCGATGTCAAACGCCGCAAGATACCTTTTAGCACTATAACCTGCTAAAGCAGGCACATCCAAAAGATAATTAATTACTTCCCTGTCTGATAATCTCGCCATTCTTCCCAATCTTGTCTTTTGTCTTACAACTCTTTCATGGTCTAATCCTGCAAATTGAGGAAAACTAAGAACAGCTCTTTTAACTTTATCTTTATTAACAACTCCATATACTTTTATTCCTTGTCTTACAACTCTTTCATGGTCATATCCTGCAAATCGAGGAAAACTAAGAACAGCTCTTTTAACTTCCTCAAAAGTGCAGTTATAAACACCAGAAATTTTATTGAATAAATCTGTTAATTCTTGGCGAGTTTTCTTTCTATGATGAAAGCAGCTGCTTTCAGCTAATTTTTTTGCTTCTTCTATTCCAAATCCAATTGAAACCAATTCTTCTAATATCATCTTAAATCAAGAGAAATCATTATTTTTAAAGTTATCGTTTTAATAGTAATTATTTAGTGGTAAAAATATTGATGAACTTCTTATCTTTCATCAACCGATAACTTCACAGAACCTTAAAACTCAATATTAAACTTCCCAAGAACTTTTTCTAAAGTGTTGAAAATATCAACAGATATTCTTGTAGTCAACTTGCCCTTATTCTCAGTAAAAGTCTTGTCAAATTCTTCTTTTGTTGAACTAATTAACTTGCCAGATTCAATTCTCTTAATTTCCTTGCCCTCAACTAAGAAATTAATATTTCCAAAAAGAACAAGCTCAGCTTTTCTATTCCCTGCATATATGATTTGCATTGTCTCTTTTTTAGCCTCAATCAAATCAGCTCTCTGCCCATATTCAACCAATGCATTTATTAATTCAAGAGCATCTTTTTTCACAGAATCAGCTTCCTTTGAATCAAATTTTCCAGCCTTGATTTTATCCTTTGCATTAGCAAGCTCTTTCATTACTTTTAAAAATCTTGGCTGTATTTTTCCTTTCTTAATCATTCCATCTTCAAAGCTTTTTATCAAAGCATCATGGCTCTTATCTCCAAAGAACGTCTTAAGCAATCTGAAAATATCATTATAAATCTCATCTGAGCTTTTTTCAAGCATTTTTTTCTCTACTTTTTCCCTTAATTTCTTGAGCATTTTATTATATTCCTGGGATTCTTCCAAGAGTTTGTCTATTTCAGTTCCAGAATACTCCTTCAATTTTCCATATTCATACAGCTTGAACAAATGAACTGCTTTTTCTAAAACTTTCAAATTCTTTTCTGTCATTATCCCTTCTCTTTCAACAAAAACTTTCTTCACATCTTCTACAATAGTTTTAGGAACAGGCGGAGCCTCTCCAGCTAACATCATCATCGCCTGCGTTGGAGTCACAACTCCATAATAAATATCAACCATTGCATCTAAAAGTCTTCTTTTGACAAATTCTTTTGTTTGTTCTCCCTGCTTCATGTATAAATCAATCGCCTCTGGGCTTGGCCTGATTTTTCCCATTTTCAAAAGCAATTTCCATGGAATGAAAGTGCCTCTGTCATAAAGCGGAATTCCATCTCTTATAAAAGTAAACGTAATAGGGTGAGCATCTTTTACAGACTGCCAGAAATCAGTCAATAAATAAACCTGCACATTCAAAATATTTTTAACTCCCGCCAGAGCATTTGCTTCTCTTATATAATCATAAATAATTCCCCTAAGCCTTTCAAGCAATTCAAGCCTAGGCATTCTCTTTACATCAGTATCATCAACAACAACAAAAACATCAACATCACTATCCTTGCTTGCAGTTCCTCTTACTAAAGAGCCTCCGATAACATAACTAGATACATATTTCTCAAATTTTCTTAAAACAAGAGATTTATGTATATTTGCAAGCCTTAATGCCCCTAAAAAGCCAGAATCATGTAATGGGAAAGAATTCGAAATAACATCCAACATCTCAAACTTCGAGTCTAAGCCGTAATTCCATAAATCAACTGAGGTCTTTATCAATACCCAGAGATTCTCTCCAGTCTCTTTCACAAGTTTTAGAACTTCATGCTTTATCTTTGGAATATTTTTATACTCTTCTTCTGGAATTATCATCAAAAAATAAAGAGGTTTTGTATCTGCTATTTCCTTTACAATTGCCTCGTCTTCTTCAATTAAAGGAGCAGCTTGTGCTGGAAGAATGCTTATTGCAATTGTAAAATCATATTTTTTAACAACTGCTTTCTTAAAATTCTCTAACTTTGCCTTTATTTTATCAAAATCAATTGCCTGCTGCATCTCTTTTTGCTGCGACATCCCAGGCATCGCTTTAGGAGAATTTTGGCCAGTCATTAAATTTACAGGCTTATTAAACTGGCTCACCATATTGCCATAATAAGCAGGCTGACTTGCCTCTTTTTTACTGTCAATGACTTCTCTCTTTGCTTCTTTGTCAGACTTTCCAGTTTTCTTGTCAGCCATGAAAAAAGGTGTTTTTAATGATATTTAAAAGTTCCTAATTGAGCTTTTTTAAATTCATCCGTAACTTTATATATTATACCTGCCTTTAAAAAAGATGTTTGGGCGAGAATTAAGAAGAGGTGAAAAAGCTTATTTGCCTGAATTTGTTTACGGAGGCATTGACGGAGCTATTACAACATTTGCTGTTGTCTCTGGAGCAATAGGTGCCTCTCTAAGTCCAGCTATAATTTTAATTTTGGGATTTGCCAATTTAATCGCTGACGGCTTTTCTATGTCTGTTTCCAACTATTTATCAACAAAATCACAGGCAGAATTGCATGTCAAGCATAAAGATTACAAGGAATTCAAGAAACTGGCCGGGCATCCTGTGAAAAATGGCCTTGCTACATTTATATCATTTATCATTATAGGTTTTATTCCTCTTTTTTCATTTGTTCTCGCTATCGCATTTCCATCCTTAAAAGAAAATCAATTCTTGTATTCAATAATTTTGACAGCAATAGCCTTATTTGTAGTAGGTCTAATAAAAGGAAAGATTGTAAAAAAGCATCCTATCCGCGCCGCATTAGAAACTCTATTAATAGGAGGCATTGCCGCCATTCTTGCATTTGCAGTCGGCTTTATAGCAAAAGTCATAATATCTTGATTACAATAATCTTTTTAAGGGCTTTTTAGATTTGTTTTTATGTATATTGACCCTCATTTAATAAGAGCATTAAGAATCATTAAAACTCTTGAGCAAAAAGATTACGATTCCCCAGAAGAATTAATTAATGATGTCTGCAGACTAGGAGAAATTTCAAGAGAAGAGTTAATGGGTCGTTCAAAAAAGCAAGAATATGTTCTTGTAAGACAAGCAACGTATTATCTTTTAATAGAAAATCTTAAAATGACCCTATACCCCACAGGCCGATTGATTGGCAATAGAGACCATGGTGCAGCTCTACACGGAAAAAACAAAATGAAAGGATATTTAGAATTATACCATGATAAAATAACTCCATTAACAGAAGAAGAAATGAGAAGATTAGGAGTAAATAGCACTGCATATACAAGTGAAGAAAAACCGGCTGGAGCTCATTCTAAAAAAGAAGCGTTAAACGCTATTCGTTCATCTCTTGAGCAATTAGCAAAAGATGTAAATCAGCTTGAAAAGCTATTGGCTGGAGAAGGTTAATAAATCAGTAATTAATCAAAATTCAATAATATCACAAGGATGTTCATGCATATATTTAGTCTGCTCAGGTGTCATTTTTAAAAGTCTATTTTCTAGCCTTCTCAAAATATGCTGCCTGCCTTCTAAGTCAAGCGATTCATCAGCATAAAATTCCGACCTCTCTGAATCTAGTTTTTTAATAGCTTCGGCTAACCCTTCTTGCAGAGGATTAGACGTTTTACTTAAATGAACAATTTCTCTTGAATATTCTGGCGCTATCTCCTGCAAATGTCCAAAATAAACTCCGTTTCTCCATTTAACTAAAACCTTTATTGCTTTTGGATAAAAATATCTGCTTCTTTCTTTTTCAAGATTCAATAGCCTTTTTGCAATAGCTTCCCATTCTTGCTCTTTCATGGAATCGAATAAAAGTGGCCCCAGGCAGGATCGAACTGCCGACTACTCGGTGTAAACGAGTCGTTTTACCATTGAACTATGAGGCCCTATTAATAAATTATAGAACAGACTTTTAAATCTTTGGCACACCATAAAAAAGCTGTTTTATAGATTGATAATATCTGGCTTTAAACATCTTCAATTCCCTGAAAAATCCGAGAAAATGCGCCGTAGGGGAATTGAACCCCTCTCTGCTGATTGGCAACCAGCCATTCTACCGATAAACTAACGGCGCCTTATTATGCTTGAAAAACAGAGTTTTTAATATTTATGCCTAATTAAATTAGCATCTAATGCGTCTTAGCCCCTCAGAAAAGGGTATGGGCGCACTCTGATAGTCTAACTTAGAAAATTTTTGCGCTCTGTTATATAAATGTTCCATAACAACTTCATAATTTAAAGGCAAGTTTAAAGGTAATTTGAAACGAGGATCCTGCTCTTGTGCAACTTTCAATTCTTCAGTTGTAGAAATAATATATGCTCTAATAGACCTAACAAGCTCTCTAGCAATCACAGTCCTTTTATTGCCATTAAAAACAAAGTATTCTCTTTCATTGGGCAAAAGAAATTCATTTGGAATAACGAAGACTGGCAAGACTGTTCCACTTTCAAAGTCAGTAAGGATTGCTTGGCGCCTCTCTTGTAAAGTGGAAAGAGGGTCTGTAATTCTTAAGCGAAACGGGTTCAATCTTAATAATTCCATTGTGCAACTAAAAAAAGTCATCTTAAAAATCTTCCGATTCCTAATTTTGCCTCTTTGTATAATTATTAATTGTAAAGTTTGTTTATAAACCCTCTTCCCAGAGCCCTTGCCGATTAATCTGGCTCTTCAGGTTTGTCTTGGCCGTCATTCGGATTATCTTCATCGTCATCGTCTCCGAAGTCATCCATGTCTATTTCCTTATCAAACTTTGTTTCTTCTTCAACTATTTTTTTCTTCATCTTTTTTTATTGAAAATTTAATTAGTCTTTTCTATAAAAAGAGCTTTTTAAACCTTTTTATTTTGTAAAATCCCCTCACCAAGAGTCGAACTTGGGTATTCCGGGTTCTGCCGCATTCCGACGAATGATGCCTGATCGCGCTTCATCTTATTTCCCTTCCCGAAGGAAAGCGGGAAAATCTGCGCTAGCCAATTGGCTACAGCCGGACGCTCTACCGTTGAGCTACGAGGGGGTGATTATATAAGAGCCAGAACGATTTTTAAATGTTTATGCTCTATTTGCCAAACAACTCTCTTTGGTTCAGCCATAAAATAATTGCAACAGGAACAATAAACCACCAACTGACAAGAAAAGTTAAAACCAAACAAATTAACGCTATAATAGATTGGATAACAACTTTCTTATTGAATGTTCTTTTTATCATTTTAGTTCCCACTTCAAATTAATTAATAACTATAAAATCAAGCAAATTACCAATCTCTTCCTTGCCATTTGAAAGCGTTGCGCCTGCGTAAATATTTATCTCTTTTACATAACTTATTGCATTTTGTCCATTTAAATCAAATATATATTCTTTAGACTCAAAAACAGCCGTTGGCAATTCATACTCCTTTTTAGAATATGAATTGCCTTGTAAATCCTTGAAAACAAAAACTAAGTAGCTAGCTTTTTGAAAAATTTGAAATTTAGTTTGCACTATTTCTGATATATCTCCATATGCTTTTAAGAAATCATTTGCATTGCTCGCATCATAATACTGGCCGTTGCCACATGTAGCTATTTTCTGTAATGTATTCTTATCTACATCTGTATCATTACCAAACCCTATTGAATATATTGTTAAATTATTAAGATTAATGTTGGCATTGCAAGCCGCCTGTATTGCATGGTCACTAGGATCATCAGGAAAACTATTATTATTCAAGTTGCCTACAACTCCTTGTTCAGAGCATTTATAGTCAGAACGCCCATCACTCATAACAATCATAACTTTAAACGTATCAGAAGCTGATTGCATAAGCATATTTCTTCCTTCTATAATTCCACAGCATATACACGTGCCTCCATAAGGACTCCATTGTTGTTTCATAAATTTAATTAAAGATGTATTATCTCTAGAAAAACCGGTAACAGCTGAAGAATTCACATAGTGGGCAAAACCTACAAGACCAACTCTTCCTTTTTCTGTTTTATTTATAAAATCATTTATAAAATATCTAGTTGCATTAAGTAAATACTCAAGTTTACTTGGAGGAGCATAACTACCAGACAAATTAGCATTCATACTCCCTGACAAGTCTGCAACTGAGACAAGATCAACTGGTAAAGACTGTGTAGCTTGAACAATCTCTTCATCTACAGCTTTCTGCTTGCCAGATAATTGAGAAACTATAACGCTGATCTCAAGGGGATTTTCAGGATTTGTACGAGTAGCCTTCTTGATATCGAACTTCTGATTGCTCAATTCAATCCTTGTCTCAACAGCTTCTGCATGTTCAGATGAAAAATACAAGACAATATTCCAAAGTATTACTGCTGCTACTGTCCCTACTAATATAAAAAGAACAACCAATACTATACCTGATAATGCTTTTTTTTCCTTTACAATTTTCTCTTTTTTGCTTTTAGGCATAAATAAAGATAATATAAAACAAGTATTAATAAATTTATACTATATGTAAATTAATCCTATTCCCCTCTTGCAGTCCCAGCAACAAAGAAAGTCCTGTTCGAAAAGGCTTCTTCGGTTTTTCCTTCTCTTTGATAAATCGCAGTTGCAGAAGGCAATTCAAATCTCCCAATTACTTTTACTTTAGAATAAACCACATAAGAATATACTCTTTCCTCTCCTGCATTTAATCTGTCAATATTCCAGAATAATCTTCTCGTAGAAGATTCGATCTTGTCTGGCTTAGTGCCAAATTTTTCATATAATTGAGTCATTCCTGGCAGCCTATCAATTACTTGTATATTTTCAGTATATTTCTTTGCCTTCACTCTTAATGTAACCTTTAAGGCAAATTCCCCCCCTTTAGTCCTTACAAACGAAACCCTTTTCACTAAATTTAATGAAGTCGCGCTGTAATTTTTGACAAGAAAAGCAATAATTATTACAAGCAGGACAAAAATAAGAGGCATAGTATAATTAGTAGTTGTTGTTATCGAATAAGACTCTCCTGGCTGCAAATCTTTTTCCCAAATATATTCCACAAGTAAGCCAGACCTTTGCGTACTTGTCGGCTCAAGTGAACTTATAGTAAACAGCCTGCCAATAATAGTTTTTTTAACTTCTATCTGAGCAATGCTTGGAACATTGCCTTCATTATTTTTTGTTATAGTTGTCTTTCTGACTATAATTCCCTCTGTTTTTCTTTCGGTCTTTATATTTTCCTTTTCTATATACCTAACAGTTCCTTCTATACCTGCTTCTACTCCTTCTACCTGTAGTTCAGCTTTAATGACATAAGATCCAGCAAGCAAACCAGCTTTTCTGTTTATATCAATAGGGATAGTAACATTAACTTGTTCATATGACTTAAAAGAAACTTCTTCCTCAGTATCAAAAAATTGCGATATAAATCTTATTCTAACATTGACTACGTTTGTATTCTGCGTGTTTTTAAGCTTAATAACTACATCTTCATCTCTTAGTTCAACATCTTCTGCTGACAGCTCAAAAACCTCTTCTAAAGGAACAACTCTAAAATTCAAATTTCCCTTGTATATTCCTGAACTTCGGCCGCTTATGTAATATTCAAGATTATACAAGCCTTCCTTGTCTCTTAATTCCATATTAGGATAAGCCTTGACTTCTATTGTAGAGCTCCCAGACGCAACATCGAACGCTCCCCTAGGGCTAAAAGTCAATCCAACAAAAGAATAAATCTCAATATTATCATTAGTTAGAGAGTTAATAACAAAATTGTAAACCGCAGGATTATCAAGCTCGGATATTACTACAGAGCCTCTGTCAACTACTTCAACATCTAGTGCAGAGACACTGCTTATTAGAAAAATTCCCATCACTGCTAAAACAAGCAAAAACAACGCCTTCTTTTTCATATCCTACAAAAAAAATGTAATTATATAAATATTTGTATGCTGAAATAAAATCCAGAACTATCTCTTTCCTGTTAATTCCAGGAAGGCCTTTAACTCTTCCTTGAAATCCTTAACATTGGATTCAACTCTTTCTTCCATGCTTTCTATCCTTTTAGGCACTATATATTTATTATAAATATCTCTTAGAAATCTTGTTCCAGGAGAAGTATCCCATTTACTCTCCGGATCTTTAACTAAATTTCCAGTGATTTCCACTTTTACTTTCCCTTTGTTCATTTTCCTTTTCTTTCCGTCTATCTCAACTTCAACATCTGTTAAATCTTTAACTTCAAATTCAATCTTTATCTCTATCTTAAAATAATCAGAAAGTTTTTTTGTGGCTTTCCATTCAATTGTTATGTCCCGAGAATTGCCAGACACTTTCTCTGAATATTTCTCTTCAGTCACTCCATAACCCTCCTCGTCATCAAGCCAGCTGTGCGCATATCCATAAAAGCCCTTAAAATCAAAAAGACCAAAATGCTCCACCTTTTCCTTTATAATGCGGTCTTTTTCAGCCATACTTACTCTTCGATTTTATTCTATTTAAATATTGCCATCAATCAATTTTAATCTGCACTAAATAATATTACTCTTCTGCATAAATTATCTTAATTATCGGCATAAAATGCTATCATCTATATAGATTTATTTTAACGATATATCTTATAGCTTGCTCTGTATAGACAATATTATCAAAAAGACGAGTGCCTGTCATCGTCTTTTGAATGCATGAGAAATCTTTTATGGATTTCTCTGCACAGAGAATTGTAATTGTCAGCAATTCTCTTGTGCTCAAGTTCCTTGACATTAGAAAATTATAGATATCTAAGGTATTTTTTATTCAGTAAGGACCAATTCCAGTTTATTATTCTCATAAGAAAGCTCATTTCCATCGCTTATTAAAGCTGAAAAAATTATATTAGAAGAATTTCTTGGCACTCTCAAATTAGTAACTTCAATTGACTTTTTCGTTCCAAGTTGAATATCTTCTAAATCAAATTCGTCAACAACCTCTCCACCAACCAGAACACTAAGCTTGGCGTTTTTTGCGTCTTTGAGGCCATAATTTGCTACAACCGCCTTAAAAGACAAATATCTTCCAGTTTTGTTTGCCTCTACCTTTTCCATTACAACATCAGGCAAAGAAAGAATAGAATAAAGCCTCCGGATTTCCTCTATTATATAAGAATCTAATTCCTGATTGCATGAAGTTATAGAATACATTATGCTATTCTCATTATTATTATGGTCAAATCCTAATGAGTGTAAAATCTCATGAAGCGCTATATATGGATCATCGCATTTCTCATCTCTATATAATGATATTTTTCCCTTCAAAATAATGTTATATCTTGTTACATTAACTATCTCTGCGGGCCCGCCCTCTCCAGCTATAAAATGATCCTCCTGCCCTACTTCAGGAGCTATTTGAGAGCATAATATATCAATCTCTCCATTTTCTGCTTCTTTAAAACTTAATATAGTTCTCTCAGACAGGATAGAGAAAGCTTCCTGAACGCTTTTCCTTTTATTTTCTCCGCATGCAGATTCTATTCTGTAGCTAATCTCGCTGTTCTGATAGCGCATATTTGGATAAAACATAAAATTAGACGATAAACTGGTAGAGAACATGCCATTACTGCTGGGATTTGATACTTTATATTCCAAAATCTCGCTTGGGAATTTTAAAGTTAAGAATACGTAAGATCCAAAAACAAGCAATATGACTGCTGCAATCAGCACAATAATATCCAAGACTTTCATCCTCTAAGCAAGGAAATTGAATATATAAAATTAATCCAAGCAATAACATAGTTTTTATAACCCTTTAATTTTATATAAGTATATGAAAAAAGAAAAATTCAAGTTCCTAGAGCATACAGCAGACATCAAATTCAAAGTAACAGGAAAAACATTAAATGAGATATTTGAAAACTCTATTTTAGCAGTTGCAGATTATATTTCAGGAGGGCATGAAATAAAAGCAAAAAAAAGCAAAATTATTAATGTAAAAGGCAATGATTTAGAATCGTTATTTTATAATTTTCTTGACGAGCTTCTTTTCCTCCTTGACTCAGAGAATTTCATCGTGGCAAAAGCATCCGTATTCATAAGAGGAAATAATCTAAAAGCAGAATTATACGGAGACGATACATTCAAATACGATTTAACGCACATAAAGGCAGCGACTTATGCGGAAATGTATATTAAAAAAACTCCTATTGGTTGGGAAGCACAGGCTGTTCTAGACGTTTAGCTTTCTTATCCATCAATAGAATAATTTCTTCCTGTCTTTGGGTCATACGAGCTACTATGAAAGTTATCGGAAGAGTAAAGCTCATTCGCAGGAGAAAGTATATGGGCACAAGCCCTTGCACTATCATTGGCAACCCTATTATGGCGAAGGTTTATATGCGGAGCTAAATGCTCTTCTACGGATTCATAATGCTTCTGCGGCCTGTGTAAAATTCTCGTCATGGAATTTTTATCCAGAGAACAGGATATTTAAACCTTGCTGCCTTCAAAAAATCATGCTTAAGAAAATCTCTGAAAATATCTGGGAAATTGAGAAAACAGGAAAGATGAATGTAAAAGGCATAATTTTTGCCTCTGATTCATTAATGGAAAGCATAAAACAGGACGGAAAAACCCTAGAACAAGTCAAGAACGTTGCGCAGCTTCCAGGAATAGTTGAAAAGAGTTTAGCAATGGCAGATGCGCATCAAGGCTATGGTTTTCCAATAGGTGGAGTTGCTGCCTTTGACTTAAAAAAAGGCATAATCTCTCCAGGCGGTATTGGGTATGACTTAAATTGCGGAGTCCGCCTACTCGCATCAAACCTGATAAAAGAGCAGTTTTTGGAAAAACGTTCATTGCTATTAAATGAATTATTCAAAAATATTCCATCTGGTGTTGGCAAAGAATCCGAATTCAAACTCACTGACAAAGAATTGGATGAAGTTCTAAACTCTGGAGTCAAATGGGCTGTCAAAAAAAGCTATGCAACAAGCGACGATTTGCAAAGCATAGAAGATAATGGCTGCATTTCTGGAGCTGACTCTGGTAAAGTCTCTCAAAAAGCCAAGTCAAGAGGAAGATCACAGCTCGGCTCTCTTGGCTCGGGAAACCATTTCCTGGAAGTGCAGGAAGTTGAATCAATTTTCAATAAAGAAATCGCATCGGTTTTCGGCATAAATAAAGAAGGGCAAATAGTAGTAATGATTCACTCAGGAAGCAGAGGTTTGGGACACCAAACTGCCTCAGATTATATTCAAAAAATGGAAAAAGCTTATGGATACAAGGATTTACCAGACAGGGAGTTAGCCTGCGCCCCAATTGAATCACAATTAGGTAAAGATTATATAGGCGCTATGTACGCTGCTGCTAATTTCGCATTTGTAAACAGGCAATTAATTACTTATCAAGTCCGTAAAAGCTTTGCAAAATACTTTCCAAAGGCAGAGCTAAAGTTAGTTTATGATATTGCTCACAACATAGGAAAATTTGAAGAATATGAAATAAATGGCAAAAAACAAACTCTATTAATCCATAGAAAAGGAGCAACAAGGTCTTTCGGCCCAGGAAGGCCGGAAATCCCAGAGGATTATAGAAAAATCGGCTGTCCTATTTTTATTCCAGGAAGCATGGGTACTTTCTCCTATGTTCTTGTTGGCACAAAAAAGGCAGAAGAAATTTCTTTTGCAAGCACAGCCCATGGGGCTGGCAGAGTTCTATCAAGAAGCTATGCGATAAAAAATCTAACAATTGAGCATGTTGAATCTGAGCTTAAAGCGCATAATGTCATGCTAAAAACAGCAAGTAAAAAAGGAGCTTTAGAAGAAGCCCCTGAAGCATACAAGGATGTTAATGAAGTTGCCCGCGTTTCTCACGAGCTGGGAATAGGCCAGCTGGTAGCGAGATTAAGGCCGTTGGCTGTAATAAAGGGATAAAATAGAAACATTTAAGTATTATACTAAATTAGTTATATAAATAAAATATAACTAATAAAACGAAAAATGGAAGTAATTGTAAAAGCAAAGAAAATCGGCGGTTCTATCGGGGTTATCATACCAGCAGGTATAGTCAAAAATGAGAGAATAATAGAGAATGATAATATAAAAATCAGCGTTAAAAAAACAACTGATTTAAGCTTTATGTGGGGCAGAGATCGAGATATTAAAAAGTCAACTCAAAAAATAATGAAAGAAATAGACAAAGGGGAAGAATGGTAAAAAGTTTTTATTTCGATACTTATGCGATTATTGAGATAAGAAAAGGCAATCCAAATTATAAACCATACGAAAAAGATGTTAAGATTATTCTTAATAACCTTAATCTGATGGAATTGGTTTTCTATCTTCTAAAAAATGAAAAAGAAAATGAGATTAAAGAGGTTGTTTCAGCATTGTCCAGCAATAATGTAGAATACGACAACGGCCTTTTAATTGAAGCCGCGAAAATGAAATTTAAATTCCAAAAAGAAAGACTCTCTTTTATTGATTGTATTGGCTATTGTCTTGCTAAAAAGCACAATGTGAAATTCCTTACAGGAGATGAAAAATTTAGAGACAAAGATAATATAGAGTTTATAAAATAACTCAAAAATGGACCTGCCGAGAATTGATAGAAATATATACATTCTCGTACAATCAGAATAATTCGATTAACTCTGATTTCAGCTTATCAAAGAAATTGTCATTTACATTCCCTATTTTCATTTGTACTAACCTCTTTTCTACGCTAAAAATTTTATCAATTCTTATCCTGCTTGACTTTATTAGTTTGCCATTCTCCATATCGTTTTGATTAATCAAAAATGAAAAAGGTTCTTCTTTTAGTACAGAAGTCAGAGGAACAGCTATACAATCTTGGCACATTCGGTTGAAATTATTATTAGAAACAACTATTGCAGGTCTTACTTTTCTTTCTTTTAGATTGCTAAATGGATAAGGCAGTAAAACCAAGTCTCTCTGATTTATATTCATTTTTTCAGATATTGGTTCCAGATGTCATCTTCTGGGTTATCCCAAACCTCTTTAAGAGACTGTTCAGAATGCTTTAAAATATCCTTAAAATCGTCTTTTAGGTTTTTCGTTATTCTTTTAGATTTTTCAATTAATAACTTTTCATTATCTTCAACTATTACTAATTCGTCGCCTTGCATTATCTTCAATTTCTCTCGTATTTCTCTAGGAATAGCTATCTGCCCTTTCTCAGAGACACGTATAGTTTTCATTAATATTTCTTTTTCCATAGTTAAGTAAGAAACTTCTTACTTATAAATCTTATTCTTTCCCTTTTCCACAAATATATTTGGACCTGCCGAGAATTGAACTCGGATCTTCGCAATGCGAATGCGATATTCTGCCGTTATACTACAGGCCCTTTTCAGGCTCTTGCCCGTCTTCATAAACCACAAATCTCATTTTATCTTTAAAAGATTCAATTTTCTCAACAATTCTCCAGCTTTCCTGAATTTCGTCATATCTTGAAAAAAGCATCTTGTCTCCTTTAATAATCTCATTTAACAAAGTGGCATATTCATCAGGAGTATTAGGCATAAAATACTTTGTCTTAAAAGCATCTAAATCTAATTTCTTAAGTTCATTAACATGCTCTGAATTCCCGTTATTTATTAAAATCTTGAAATCCTGCTTAGGATAAATACCAATAATTATTTTATTTTTATCCTTAAGGTTAATACTTATCTGCCCTCGTTTTCTCGCAAGTTTTTTCCCAGTCTGTAAAATTATCTTTACTCCTTCCCATCTTTCATTCTTGCATTCCAAAAATATTTTAGAAAATGTCTCCGTCTTTCCTAGATTTAAACCAGCTTCTTTACACTCATTGGTATACGATTTATACTGCCCAATAAAACTTTCATTGATATTGCCTATATCTATCGCCTGAAGAACTTTAACCTTCTCATTATGTATCTTATCGGCGTCTAAAGAATCTGGCACATCCATTAATAATAAAGCCAAAACTTGGAGTAAATGGCTTTGAATCACGTCCTTTATCGCTCCAACATTATTATAATAATTCAACCTATTTTCCACACCAAGCTCTTCATCAACTATTATTTTAATACTTTCAATAAATTTATTACTTAAAACATTATTAAAATCTTTATTATTTAATTTCAGCTTGATAATGCTTTGCACAACTTCCTTTGCAAGATAATGATCAATCCTAAAAATCCGCTCTTCTGGAAAAACACATTTTATTCTCTCGTCAAGCTCATCAGAACTCTCAAGAGAAAAGCCAAAAGGCTTTTCAAATGCAATCCTGGAAAATCCGTTATTTTGCTCGTTTAGTCCCAAGGCTTTTAATTCATTAACTATATTTGGGAAGAACTGATAGCTTGTTGCCAGATAAAATATTCTATTTGTTTCCTCTCCATTCTCGATATTATCTAAAAAGACCTTTAATTCCTTCAATCCGTTTTTCTGGCTTATTTCTGCCTTAAAATAAAAGATAGACATTTCTTCAATATTTATTATTAGCTTATTATCACCATTTGCAAGGAACTTTTTATACTCTTCCAAAGAAAAATCTTTTCTTCCTATTCCAATTATTCTTGATTCTCCCCCTAGGGTGCCACTCTTCAATAAATTAGAAAAAGCCGGCACAAGCTTCCTCTTTATTAAATCTCCAGTCCCTCCAAAAACAACTATTGTTATGCTTTTATTTTCTTTATCCATCAATTATCAAAAAATAAAAACCTTATAAACCTGCTTATGTTATTAATCCAATTGCTATTTAACCTTTAAACTTCCCTTCAAAAACAATCTCTTTCAATTTCTTTCTGTTGTTGGGCTTTTCCATTTTCTGCAGATATTCTGGTAATTCAAAAATTTTTCCAGGCTTGCCAATTGCAATCATCATTGCCATTTCATATTCTTTAGGAATTTTAAGCATCTTTCTGATTTTTGAATAATGAATGCCTTCCATTCCATGAATCACTAATCCAGACAAAGAACCCTGCAAAGCCAGATTCTCCCATGCGGAGCCAGTATCAAATAAATGAGTTTTTGCGTAAGAGCCATCATCCCAAGTTTTCTTAGATAAAGTTACAACAAGAGCAGACGCATTCTTAGCCCATTTTCTATTTCCTTCCTTTAAAAAACTAAGAAAAATAGGCCAATACTTGCTTCCTTTCAAAGCATAAACAAATCTCCAAGGCTGATTATTTCCAGATGAAGGAGCCCATTTTGCTGCTTCAAACAAAGTCATAAGCTCTTTTTTTCCTATTAACTTGCCAGACATAAATCTTGAGCTCCATCTATTAAGAAAAATCTTGTTAATAGGATATTCCGGCTTTCTAACTTTGCTTTGCTCCGTCATATTTTATTTTAGTATTGCTATATAATCACATTATTAAACCTTGCCTAATTTTTTCGCCAGGGCTTCTGTTTCATTCAGCAGAGATTCAATTTCCTTTAGCCCAGATTCCCAGAATTCTTTTTTTGTAATGTCAATGCCCATTTTCAAGAAAATATTCTTCTGAAATTAATCTAAAAGCAGATGAAAGAATTGCATGGCGTTTTATAGCCATTTCTCTAAATATATCTTCTTCTCCTTTTTCTTTAGGAGCAAACTTGATTAATTCCATACTTAAAATAGATAAATGGAACTTAAAAATCTGTCTATTAGGTGCCGTTTACTTTACAGCTCAATAAATAGTAAGGTTTATCACCCACATTCAACTTAATAATCATCACCCGTTATTACAGCAAAGATCTGCGTTTTTTCCTAAAGTATAGGCAATATTTATAACCCTGAAAGGATAAACCATATTATGAAAGGCAAAATGCCCTCCAATGAGGAAGAATGGCAGAAAAAACTTACAGCAGGGCAATATCACATTCTTAGGAGAAAAGGCACAGAGCCTGCCTTTTCAGGAAAATTACTGCATAACAAAGACTCAGGAATTTATTACTGCGCTGGCTGTGAAAGTCCTTTATTTTCCTCAAAAACAAAGTTTGAGTCAGGAACAGGCTGGCCTTCTTTTTACGAGCCTGTTTCAAAAAATGCTATAGAAGAGCACGAAGATGATTCTCTTTTTATGAAAAGAATTGAAATAATCTGTAAAAAATGCAAGTCTCATTTAGGCCATTTATTTGATGATGGCCCAACCTCTACAGGAAAGAGATTTTGCATTAATTCCTGCTCATTGAACTTTAAAAAATGAAAAAAAGATTAAGATGTATAATATTAATTGTTATTATTGTTTTAGTTTCAACAATAGTATTAACGACAAAAAACAATATTAACAATATAAAAGAAATAGATGAGTTAATATACAAACAAATGCAGGACAATAATTTGCAGAAAAGCAACCAATTAGAGGAAGGATTTATTATAGCTAACAGAGAGCCCTATTATCTACCATTAAGGTCTGATATTGTGCCAAGTTTAATTGAGATATCTTATAATTGGATAAATGAAGATACTGCTGGTATAATAGTAAGGGCCCTGATTGAGAACAATGGCGGAGATCCCACGCCTCATGAGTTAAAAATGAAAATTTTATTTACATTAAAACCGGAAAATAAAACACAAATATTAGAACTTCCAGCAATAGAAGCACAGGCTTTTCATGTCTCAGAAGCGTCATTCAATAATACAAAAAAAGGTAATCGTGTAATAGAGGTTTATGCTGATTCAGAAAACATAGTTTTGGAAACAGATGATAACAATAATATTTTAAGAGCTGAATTTCCTGTCTTGCAAAAATATGAAGCCAAAGGATACAAAATAACAGCTGCTGGAGAGATTGATGGTGATGGAAGAAAAGAGAGAATAGTAGCGGCACCATTTTCAAACAATGGATCAGGCTCTATCGCCATTTATTCAAAAGAGAAATTATTAAGTTTTTACACAGGAGGCTCTTCAAGAATAAATCTCGGAGATAAAATAATAACTGCTGATATTGATAATGATAAAATAGATGAGATTATTGCAAGCTCAAAGATATCTCTTCCAACGAAGCCAGTGCAATACCAAGCAGATCTATTAAATAAATTAATCTGGCGCGGCGATTTTAATGAAGAGACGGAAATTAGCAAACTAAATGCTGGCGGTGACATAAATAGAGATGGTATAAAAGATATAGCAATAACTTACACAAAAAAATATTCAGGAATAACAAATGTAATTATATATTCTGGATCTGGCAGTGGCTCTTACTTTTTTGAATTTGAAAATTACACGGATGGAGAAATAATTAAAGACTTGAATGATGATGGCTATGATGATATTTCTATAAAAAATATTTCATCTAAACTGATATTTTCTGGCTTAACAGGAAAAAAACTTGATAGTACCAACATTAAATTTTACAACGGGACAAAAAAGCTTCTACTTTACATAGAAAACTGCAGCCCCTACTTTCCAAATCTATGCTCTTCGAGAATAATAGAAGATAAAATGGCGTTATTTGACTCTAATTTAAACGTCATCAATAACTATGTTACTGAAAATCCTGATGATATATTTACGCCATCATTAACTCTTACAAGAAACCTTCTTTCTCCACAACAGCTTGTAAATAACAAAAGTCAGACAGTCGCTTTAAGACTTTATTATAATGGATCACTTACAGATGGACATGGCTATATTACAATGCTGCATAAAGATTCGTTAGGTAACATTATTCATGCTTATAAATTAGGCCCTGGAAGAGCATTTTTAGAGGAAGTCTTCCCGCCATTAATTATTAATAGTTCAGGCCAGACTCTTGTCATTGAATCAGGCCAATCCCAATATTCCTACGCCACTCTTGCAATTGAAGAGCCTTAAAATCAGGTTATTGGATGCTTTTCTAAACAAAAAATCTCACTTAACAACTTTCCTCAAAGCGCTAAATACTCTTGAATCAGGCGACAACACCTAAACATAATCATCCTAATTTTCTCAGAAAAAGCTCTGAGGCGCTACCACCTTAAAAACTAAGATAAACTACTATACAATTGGCTGGTAAGAATTTTCTTAATTATTTAAATCTTTGTATTAACCTCTCTATGAAATTTATTATTTTAACAAAAATATTTGGCTGTTCTCCTTCAGCTTCTTCGATCTCATTTAATTGTTTTTCAACAGGTGGCGTGGTTTCTTGAGCAGGACTTTCTTCGGGCTGACTTTCTTTGTCGCTCTGTGGGCCATAACCAAATCTGCCCCCCATTTCACTTGGAAGATCAGATTCAGGAATAAATGTAAGCTTTGATGGAGGCGTAACTATCAATAGATGTATGACCTATCTTCGTCTGCAACTCCGAATAAATTTGCTTTCTTTCCATATTTCATCTTAAAAATAAAGTACTTCCTTCATTTAAAAATCTATCTAATCTCGCCAATCCATTAAGAAGAAAAATAAATCCAATAATCAATATCACTCAATTATTTCTCAAATAAAAAAAGCGCCCCAACCGAGAATTGAACTCGGGTCTCACCCGTGACAGGGGTGTGTACTGAACCACTATACTATTGGAGCTTATTATTCTCTACATAAAGTGATTTTTAAACCTTATCTCACAAAATTAGACCTACAAAAGAAAAATGCCAATGCAAAAATATAGCAAAAAATAACAATTATATTTAAATAATTGTTAATTCTCTAAAAGATATGATAAAAAAGGTCCTCTTCCTATTCGCAGTTTCTTTTGCATTATTATTTACTATGAGCATAGCATCTGCCCATACGCCGTATTACGACAATTACTACTACAAGCCCTATTATTCGTACAACACTCCTAGTTATATAGACACTCATTACTATCAGCCAAATTATCATACGATGCGATATTTTGACCATTATTCTATGCCTAATCATTATACAGCACAGGGATACGGCAGAGCTTATGCTTACGTTAGTTATGTAGCGTTTGACGACGGCTTTTATTCATACAAATACGTAAATAACTATCCAGCAAGGCAATTAGGTTACAGATATTCTTATCCACAAGCATACTACGGGCCTTAATCCTGTTTCTGCTTTTCAAAAATCAAAAAGCATAAAGTTTAAATATAGTGTAGTCACTATAAAATTATGATAAAATCAAGAATCTTGCCGATAACTGCAATTTTCGCCCTTGCATTTATTTTATCCTTTAATCTAGCATCAGCGTATGATTACTATGTTCAGACAGATGTTCCTGTCGCATATGAAAAACCAGTTTCATATTCAGCTTTTTCCCAACCCCAAGTGTCAAGCTTTTCAAGACCTCAGGCATACGCATATGGCACATATTCAAGGCCTCGTTTTTCTTCCAGCTATAATTCCAATACACACTACACTGAATCCCCTGGCTATATGCGGGGTCCAAAAGCAACACTCGCCCAAAAAGCAAATTCAGAATCATCTGCTTCTAACTTTGACTCTTCTTCTTACAAGTATGATTACAGAGGCCCTTTATATGAGAAAAAAGTAACATATTTGGATGACTTTTCCCATGATGTCTCAAGTAAATCAGGATTCTTCCGCTCGAGAAGCTCTGATTCTCTAAGGCACACAATTGCATCTACTCTTACAGAAAAATACGTTGGCGCGACAGAATCTCTATACGTAGACAGCCAAAACAGGCGCTCTGCTTCAAATAAAGCATCGCAAAACACAGACTATAACTACGACGGCGGCTTTTCTTTCGGAAAGCAGAGGGTCTTTGACTCATCAGAATACGGAAAAGATTCTTATACCCAGCCATACTACTATAGGCCATCTTATGATTCTCAGCAAGGGTATTATAACTGGAGATATTAGCTTATCTCTTACTAAGCAAAAAATGATAAAACAAAAGCCAACTTAGCTCTATTTTTAAGCGATAACTACATGATTACTTCTTCTGATAAAAATATCTAAACCTTCTTGTTTTCAGCAATATCCCAGCCGCCCTTGACTTCTCCTTTCTTTTCTCCAGTTTTAGAATCAATTTGGGTATATTTCCACTCTATTTTTCCATAGTTAAATGACACTTGCTCCGAAGGCATGACTTCATTTCCAGAGCCAGAGCTTTGGCATCCTGACACAACAACATCGCTCAGCTTGTATTCCATGTAGCACTGCTTATCCCCAGTTGCCCTGCATAACTCTATCTTTACTTCAGGTATGTGCTCTCCTGATGCGCAGGCAAGATATAGATTAACAGATGCCTTGTCAAGTCTTTTGACAATTGAGAAATCGCTAAAATCAGCTTTTCCTGCCCCAGCTCCTCCTCCACCATGGCTTATCCTGGTTTGAACAACACCCCAACTAAAAGACTCTGTATCTATCCAGCCTTTATGCTTTTCATCTTCCGATTCTCCAGGAATACCGCTAATTTCAGTAAAAATATCAAAAAACGATTCTAACTGCCCCTGCTGCGATGCATTTTCCAGAGCAGTTACTCTGGCATTTAAAGCGCTATTTGCAAAAACCAGACTGACAATGTCGGCCTGCAAATTCCCAACAGCAGAGCTCAAAGAATTTAGAGTATTGTTCATTGCATTAATCACTGCGCTCAAGTCGCCAAATGGCCCTGAAGTAGGAGCAGATAACGCTAAGCCGACAAAGCCAAGAATTAATATGACAGAAGCAATGCTTATCAACAAAGATTTTCTCATCTTCACCATGTTATTTAATGCTATAAGGCATATTTATATTTTTCTGCTTTAAAAATTAATCCGCCAGTTTTTGCTTAATCCTTTGGGCAGATTTCTTATAAAATCAATAATCTTGTTAATAAGAGATTCAAGAAAATTAACATCATTCCTCAACTCTGTATTTTCTTCTTCTAGTGTGGATGTTCTATTCTCTAACTCTGAAACTTTTTGTTCCAAATCTGTTAGCCTCTCTTCCACCGAAGGCCCCGGAGGTACGCTCTGCTCAGAACAGATAACAACATTGTCATAATCAAAATGCATTAATCCATTATGTCCTGTATGAGTGTTAATCGTTATATTATATGGCTCTGAATTCCCTGTAAATGTATTAATAATTGTTACATTGTCTGGTCTAATAGCTATCATCTTCACCTCATTAGGAGAAAAGCTAAAATTGATTTTGTAAACGCCAATCTGTGCTTGTAAGTCAGGTACTCCATTCCAAAAGCCAATAGGCCCACAGCCACCAGGAGCTAAACAAGATTCTATCTGGCTTGGTGGATAATTCCCATTTATTAGAGGTTGTGAAAAATGATTTCCGCTTCCGCCATTATAGATAATGTCATAAGAAAATGATTCACCCGCAATAAAATGCCTTTTTGGAGCAAGGTTTGTTTCAGCATCTCCTGGCGAGTTTTGCGCTATACGATAAACTTCTTCTGTAACATTAACAAAATGCTCATCTGTGAATGGGTCTCCGTGAAAAGTGCTTTCTTCCCATTTTGAACTATTTAGAGCTCCAGAGGAAAAATCATCATACAAATCACAGACTTGGACTGCACTTGCAAAAGATAATAAAAAAAAGAATGATAAAGTAAAAAATACGGCAATCTTCATAATAAAAATATATTAATCTCCTTTATAATTATTGTTGTAAAAGAAAAGCAATATTTATAACCCTTCTATACCTAAATAAAGAAGATGAGAGCACCATATATTGTGTTGGGAATTGGTCGCATAATTAAAACAGATGATAATGGTAATTATATCATTATGTGGCACGATGAAAAAACAGAATTAGTAAGCAAAGATAACGTACCAAAAAATTTTACATCTTTTGAACAAGATAAATGGTTTATAGCAAGAATTGAACGTAATCGTGAAACAGAACAACTAGAGAAAATTATCTCTGCAGAATACACAACAAGATCTCCTATCTATTCCAAGGAAGAAAGAGAGGCATTCTGGAATCAACGTTAATTTAATCAAAGAATGAAATCCAAAATGCCGAAAACAGAGCAGGAATGGCAGAAAAAATTAAAGCCTGAGCAGTTCCACGTTTTAAGAAAAAAAGGCACAGAACCTGCCTTTTCAGGAAAATTGCTGCATAACAAAGACTCAGGAATTTATTACTGCGCCGGGTGCGACTTTCCCCTATTTTCTTCAAAAACAAAGTTTGAGTCAGGAACAGGCTGGCCTTCTTTCTATGAACCAATATCAAAAAACTCCATAGAAGAAAAAGAAGATAATTATTTATTCATGAAAAGAATTGAAATAACCTGCGCAAAATGCAAGGGCCATTTGGGTCATGTTTTTCATGATGCGCCCCAGACTCCCTCTGGTTTGAGATATTGCCTTAATTCCTGTTCTTTGGATTTCAAGAAGAAAATCAATGAAAAACGTAAGGATTATTAAAAATTATATTTCTAGAAGAAGACAAAAGGAGAATGATAAAACAGGAGAACTGATTGCAGAAAATATCTCAATGTTCAATATCACTGAATGTATTACTGCTTGAATTCATGCGCTTTAAATTTTGAGAAGAAGAGCGGAGAAAAGAAAAAATAGTAATATATACATCTAAGACTAAAAGTTATTTAAAAAGCTTATGCTATCTTAAAAGGTAAAGAAAATTTGATTTCATCAAAATTTTTGGTGCGCGCCTTAAAATTGTGTATTGCCATGCCCTTAACATTTCCTGTCTTTTTATCAATAATTTTAAATATGCCCTTCCCAATGCTATCAAAATAACAATTAGAAATGTCGCCTGTGGTTATCTCTAAGAAATCACCTTCCTCATCATAATAAATGCTCGTTTCTTCTTTCATTTTAAACCTGTTATCTTATTAGTAAAAAAGGATGTTATTACAACGCCGTGATTGTTTAAATATTTAACTGAAATAAACAGATATTTCTCTATATCTTCCATTTCCTTAAATTCCTTATAATAAT
>CAYXTB010000010.1:0-23793 GCA_964468255.1 Candidatus Woesearchaeota archaeon
ATTGGTGTTAATGGAAACAGATGGGAAACTATGCTCTTAAATTCAATAAAACTAAATAACTCCCGACAATTGACAGGAGAGGAGAAAATCGTTATAACTCCCGCAGATTAGACACTCCCTAACAAAGATATCTTTAAAAACCCTTCTTTTCTTCTTGCTAAAGAGATAAAATGGCATTTAAGATTAATATAAGCGACAAGGGAAAAGCGTGGAAAGTTGAGACAGAGTCAGAAGCATTGGCAGGGAAAGCAGTTGGAGATAAGATAGAGGGCAGGGAAATTAAGCACGAATTAGAGGGATACGAATTGGAAATTACAGGAGGGAGCGATATTGCAGGATTTCCTTTATCAAAAAATGTTGAAGGGCTTGGATTGAAAAGAGTTTTATTAAAGAGGGGGTTTGGCATGCGAGATACGAGAAAAGGTCTTCGCTTGAGGAAAACAGTCAGGGGCAAGGTCATTTCCTCTGCTGTTTCGCAGATAAATATGAAAGTTTTAAAGCACGGCAAAAAGCCGCTTGTTGAGGTATTTTCAGAGCAGAACAAGCTGAAAGAAAATTCTAAGTCAGAAGAGAAGAAAGTAGAAGCTGTTGCTGCGCAATAGATATTAATATGGGAGAATCAGAGAATGAATAAGAGAATATGGACTTTTTAAAGATTAAGGTTTAAAAATTGCCATTGGCTATATAGGAAATGGGATTTATAGAAGTTGCTTTGTCTTTATTTCAGCAATATCCAGCATTGACAGTTGTACTGGCGTCTGTCATAGGAACTGAATTTCTCCTTCTTTTGGCTTTCTTGTCCGGGCAGGGATTTCTGCCCTTCTGGATTGTTATTGTTATTGGTTTGATTACCTTGTTATTTGTTGATGCTGCTTATTTTTATCTTGGAAAACTGCCTTTCCTGCATAAATTCATATGGGACAAAATAAAGAAAAAGGGCTACACGAAAGTGTTTTATAAACTTGGAGAAATGGCGCATAAAAATCAATTTTACTTTCTTTTGATAAGCAAATTTATCTATGGTTTGAGGCAGATGGTTGTACTTTACCTTGGATATAAAGAGCGAAAATACAGGAATTTTGCAAGAAATGATACGCCGGCTCTTCTTATTTTTATAATAACTATGATTCCTCTTGCATGGCTTGCAGGACAGGGTGTATTAATCTCGTTTGGCAGCATCAAAAAAGTAGAAATTGGAATTGCTGTTGCGCTAATCTTTATTGCTGTGGTATATGAAATTGGAAAAGTTCTATTAAAAAAATTTCTTAAATCTTTTAGTTGAAAACAAACTCTGGCTTTGCGATTATATTCTCTGTTCCAAGAAAATTGTAATAGCCTATGAGATTATCTTCTGAAAAAACTCCCTGAAAATCCACAACAACAAGCAATCTCATAATTCAAACAAATAAAAAGACATTAAAGACCTATGCAAAAAATCAAGCATGGGCCCACTCTGTTGTGTAAGCTCCGGCCATCAAAGTTCTCTTCAGTTTCAATTTTTCATCTTCTTCCTTTCTTTTTTTATCACAATAAGAAATAATAGTAAGGCGCGGATTATGCAACAGGCTCGATAGGGTTTTAATCATAAAGTGGTAAACTATCTTTAAATATTAACTTCAATCTAATAGAAAGCTGGCGAGGACATTTCAGTTATCCTGGAAAGGATGCTAGAGCAGCAGCCTATGTCAGGTGCTCAGCTATTATTGTGAAGTCTGGACTATAACTCTTTGCAAGAAACCTGCATCTGTTAAGCTTGTCTGTCGCGGCGAAGGAGATAACCTTTAAAGCATGTCATAGGTTAAGATTGCAATTGGCTGGGTTTAAGGAACTACCTTCACTGAGTCCAGATGCCAGCTTTATAGTAGGAGATAGCAGGGGTTAAAATAAATAAGGATAAAATAGATTAATAAATTAAAAGCTGGTAATTAATAGCGAGATTAAGCAATTAATTGATAATAAAAGAAGATTGAAAGCAAGAAGGATGAGTGAAATAAGATAATTAACAGAGAGATGATAAGATAATTAGTGATGCGCTGGGAAGATTAAGCGTATGTTAGGAGATGATTAATAACAACAAGCAAAAATGGCGAAGAAAAAATCCAAAAAGCACAGAAAAGCAAAAGCAAGATTTAGGGGTGGGAGGTCTGCTAGTAAGAAGAGCAAGAAGTCCAAGGTTGCAAAGATGATTAAGCTTGCTAAGGCAGGGAAGTTAGGGAAGGGAAAGAAAGGAAAAAAGCAGAAATATTATTCAAAGAAGAAAAGACGCGGGTGATTTAGGCATTAATTCTGCCTCATACGAAACCACAGCGTTTAAAAAACCTTTATTCTACGGGATGTAATGGCGCATGAGAAAGAATTAGAAACAATAAACATCGGCATAGTTGGGCACATTGACCATGGGAAGACGACCTTGCTTTACAAGCTAAGCGGCAAATGGACAGACACGCATTCTGAAGAATTGAAAAGAGGGATTACGATAAAATTAGGGTATGCTGACATTGCTCTTTATTATGACAAAGAAAAAGGATACAACCGCGATGGCAAGGGGGAGGCTGTCAGGCATGTTTCTTTTGTTGATGCGCCAGGGCATGAGATGCTAATGGCTACAATGTTGAGTGGGGCAGCGATTATTGACGCTGCAATTTTAGTAGTTGCGGCTAATGAAGGAATCAAGCCGCAGACAAGGGAGCATTTAATGGCCCTGCAGGCGAAAAAAATAAAGCATTTGATTGTTGTGCAGAACAAGATTGACCTTGTTGATAAAGAGAATGCAGAGAAAAACTATCAGGAGATTAAGGCATTGCTGAAAGGAAAGTATGATAATGCGCAGATAATTCCAGTGTCTGTGCAGCAGGAAGTTAATATTGATAAGATTTATGAAGCAATTGCAGAGCTGCCTATTCCTGAAAGAAACATTAAAGGAGAGCCTATATTTCTTATTGCGAGGAGCTTTGACATCAACAGGCCAGGGGCTTCTCCTGAAAATTTGCACGGGGCTGTTTTAGGCGGGACACTAAAGCAGGGGATTTTAAAAGTCGGAAATGAAATTGAAATCAAGCCAGGAAGATTAGTCAAAGAGGCAAACCAGTATCACTATGTTCCTCTTAAAACAAAAATTGTCAAATTATTCAATGGCTCAAAGGAAGTTCTTGGATTACAGCCTGGGGGAAGCATGTCGGTTGAAACAGAATTAGATATGAGCATTGGAAAAAATGACGCTCTTGCAGGAGGAATTGCATCATTGAATGGAAAACTGCCTGCTTTGATGCAGAGCTTAAGGATTAATTATAATTTGTTTCCAGAAGTTTTCAGCTCTAATACAGGAATAAAAGTTGAGCTGCTTAAAATGTCAGAGATGCTTATGCTAAGTGTTAATACTTCTATGACTCTCGGCGTTGTAAAAAAATTGGGAAAAGGAGAAGTTGAGCTTTCTTTGAAAGTGCCTGCCATAGCTTTTAAAGGAGATAATACTGGCATTGCCCGCAATATCCAGGGGCACTGGAGATTGATTGGATATGGTGAAGTTTTGTAAAGCTATTACGTGAATAGGGTGAAAGATTTTTATACATGTTTTTCTTGGCGAAAGCATGGGCAAATTTGGGGAAGTCTTGCTGTCTTTGAGGCAGATTGTCGGGCAGGGATTGCCGCGCTTGAGCGGCTGGACGCGGGAGCAAAAACAAATTATTTGGGATAAGACATGTGAAGCTTTTCAAAGAAGCGGTAAAGAACTGCCTTCTGAAATGCGCTCAATGACTGATAGTGAGTTCAAGCTGAATCTTGCATACGACGAGACTTTTTGCCGCGACACAGGCATCAATTACACGAGATTTGACGAATACTGGGATAGTATAAGGGCAGCTGTCGCTCTTTTTTATCATGAGCAGTGATAATGCAATAAGCAAAAATCAGAGGATTTATAAGGAAGCGGTGCCAGAATATATTACTAATAATGTGCGGTAAGGGAGGCCGCTTAAGGCAGTAAGGTCCCCCAAATAACAACCTTTTTTAAGCCATGCTTCTGTTGAGTTTGATGCCTAATGCCAGTGCAATAGAAAAAGTCAAGGGCCCGTGTGTCATACTCGCAGGGGCAGGGACAGGGAAGACTTATACGATTGTTGAAAAAATAAAGCATTTAGTTGAAAATGGAATTTATTCTCCGGAAAAGATTGTTTGTATTACTTTTTCAAATGAGGCGGCGAATAACCTTCTTTTAAGGGTGCAGAAAGCTGTGAATTTGCAGGAAGGAAAAGAGCCGATTATCAAGACATTCCACGCTTTTTCTGCGGAGCTTTTGAGGAAGCATGGGGAAAATATCGGGATTTCAAAAGATTTCAGGATTCTTGACCCTGACCAGGCAAAGGTTATTTTGCATAGGAACCTAAAAATATTGCCGATGAACTGCCACAGGTATATTGCCACGATTGGAACTGCAAAAGACCTCGGCGTTGCAATAGAGGACTTTCAGAATTATTTGGAGAGAGAAACGCTGAAATACCAAGGCGTTAACCTGGAAAAGAGGTTTGAAAATCTGAATTTTGAGCTTCAGACAATGCATTTACGAAGGGATTATTACAATAAGAAGGGCCTTGTTGCAGAAATAAAGAGAATGAAGAGAATAATTGAGATGAAAAAATTCGTGAATGCATGGAGAGGGTATGAAAAGCTGAAGCAGAAGGGGAATTACCAGGATTATTCTGACTTGAACAAGAACGCACTGCTTCTTTTAGAAAAAAATCCAGATATTGCCGGCAGTTTTGATTATGTTATTGTTGACGAATTCCAGGATACAAATAAATTGCAGCTTGATTTTTTGATAAGGCTGGCAAGAGAAGGAAATATTACAATTGTCGGCGATTTAAACCAGAGCATTTATAGATTTAGGGGGGCGTACAAAGAAAATCTGGGCTTGTTTAAAAAAGCTTTTTCTGTTTCTGAAAATGATATTTTCAACCTGGCAAAGTCTTATAGGTCTCCCAATAAAGTATTAAGAGCAGCGCACAAGCTTATTTTGAATAATTACCAGAATAAAGACGAGTGCTTTTTTGTTGAGAATGCGAATAATAGGGAAGGGGAGAAAATTAAAGTCTTTGAACTTAAAGATGCAAAAGAAGAAGCAAGGAAAGTTATTGAACTTATCAAGGAAGAGCAGGAGAAAGGAACGCAGCTTGAAGAAATATGCGTCATGTTCAGGACCCACCAATACGGAAGAATTATAAAAAGGGCTTTGGAGCAGGAAAGCATTGTTTATTATTCTGTTTCAAAAGCATCTTTATTGAAGCAAAAGTCTGTTAAGACTGCCAAAGATTATCTTGTTATACTTTACAAGCTTAAGAGCAAAGAGAAAGGGGGCGAGCAAGAATGGTGGGACCTTCTTTACAACTTGAATTTTCAGCAGGGCGATTTGATAAAAATAGGAAAAACGATAAAAGAATTTTCAAGAAATAGGAGAGAAGAGAATGAAGAAGCTGGAAAAAGAGCTGAAGATAATAATGGAAAAGATGTTTTGTCTGTTTACCTATTTAATAATATTGACAAGCTTGAGCTGTCTGAAAACGGAAAAGTTGCAGCAAAGGTTTTGACTGAAAAGATAAAGATGATGCTGCCTTTTCTGGGCAAAAAAGTTTCTGAACTTTTGCAGGAAATATACAGGATTTCTGGATTGATTGAAGAGCAGAAGTTCTTGCTTGACAAAGAAATAATGCTGAATTTGAATAAATTTTACGAGCTGGCAAAGGTGCACGAGGAGCTTTATGACTCTGGATTAGATAATTTTCTTTATTATCTTGATATTCTTGGCACTTTGGAAATTGAAATTGATGCTGTTCAGTTAGAGGAGAAAGGAGTCAGGCTGATGACTTCACATTCTACAAAAGGGCTTGAGTATAGTGCTGTGATTATCACAAATATGGCTCAAGGAAGGTTTCCGCTTGAAAGGTACGTTAATAATACGCTGATTCCAACTGAGCTAATGCCTGAAATTAAGGATGAATTGAAAGGGCTTTCTGATGAGGAAAGAGAGCAGTTTGTTTTAAATTACGAAAAGCTTCACCAGCTCATGGAAGAGAGAAGACTGGCTTATGTTTCTTTTACAAGAGCAAAAGAAAAGCTGGCATTGACTTTTGCAGGAGATTACGCTGGGAAGGAAGTAGGGCCTTCTCTGTTTTTGGAGGAAATTTCATTTAAGAATAATAGTGATACAGAATTCCAGCAGGACTTTGAGCAGAAATACAAAGAGCCGGAAATTGCGGCGCAGAAAAGCGTTCAATTTTCAACTGCTCTGGGTTATGATAATTTTGCGCAATTGCTAGAAGAAATGGCGCAAAAGCCAGAAAAAGAGGACAGCAAGGAAAGCAGGAAGCTGTCGCCTTCTGCGCTGCTTTTGTTTGAAAACTGCCAGAAAGAGTTTGAGTACAAGTATGTTTACAACATGCCTGAGAGAAAAAAAGTTTCCTGGGAAGCAATGCGCCTTGGAAGTTTCGTGCACCTTGTGCTTGAAAAAGGAGTTAAGAATAGTTTTGCCAGGGCTGAAGATTTCCTGCAGCTTGCAAGAGAACTAAGCATGGACGAAGAATGGGAAAGCATTTCTTTGGATGAGGCAGAAACTTTAATTAAAGTATTTTTTGAGAGGCACAAAGGAAGATACAATGAAAAGAGCAAGACTGAACTGTACCTGCCTCTTACATTAGGAGGAATTAATTTTATTGGGTTTGCAGACAGGATTGATTTTTCTGATAATGGCATAGAGATTGTTGACTACAAGACTGGAAAGACTTTTGTTGCTCCATTGGACAGGAACTGGCAGCTCGGCTTTTACGCTCTTGCTGCGCAGGAAAAATATGGCAGAGTAAAGAAAGTTATATTGGATATGTTAAAGCAGGAGCGCCCATTAGAATTTAAAATTGACGAGCAGGGCAACGCAGAGTGCATCAGCTCAAAGTTTATTCCAGGATTCAACATTTATGACGTTGAAAAAGAATTAATAGATGGCGCGAAGAAAATCCAGGAAGCCTACAAATCAGGCTTCAAGCCCTGCGCTATTGAAAAGAACTGCGATTTTTGTAACGAATATATTTATGGGCTTTAAGCTCTTACTTTCATTAGCAGGAGATTTATATGACTCAAAAGTTATCATGAAAGAGCGAAGGGTATATAAACTATAGACTATAGACTATAGTTATGGAAGCACAAGGCGAAAAGATAACCACGATACAAGTCAATGAAAGAACGTTGTTCTTACTTAAGAGGCTAAAAGAAGAATTGAAAGCATCTTCATACGATGAGGTAATAACCAGAAGGATTGCTCAAAACAAGATGAAGTCAATGGCTGGATCTCTGAAAAGATATTTTAAAGGACAATCGTCTCGCGATATAGTAAAGGAATTACAAGATGAAAGAAGAAAAAGCGACAGGTTCTAAGCTTCTTGATTCTACAATTTTGGTAGATTATTTCATAGAAGGAAAACACAAAGAAATTATAGACAGTCGCGGCACTATATTGATATCTGCTTTGTCCTTATTCGAGTTAAAAAAGAAGTTGCTTGAGAAGAAAGTCCCAAAGGAAGCCGTAGAAAACATTATGAAATTTGTTAAGCAAAGGATGATTCATTTAGTTGTCAATGATGCTATAGTAGAATATGCTGCAGAAATATCCATTAATTATGAAATATCTGCGATTGACTCTATAATTTATGCAACCGCCTTATTGAATAGCTCTTCTCTTTACACTTTAGACAATGATTTTCGCGGGCTTAAAAGTGTAGTTTTACTATAAGAATTTATTAATAATCCCTGTCACAGCCCCTGCCGCCAAATCTTCTAATTTAATAGAAATAATAAATAAAATAAAAAATAAAAATCTTTTAATTTTTCAGCTTTAAAGTTTTAAGATTTAAAATCTTCGCTTGTTGAATGATCGTCTTTCTCCGCCAAATCCTCCACCACCGCCAAAGTCTCTTCTTGGTCTTCTTTCTCTTGGTGCATCTGGATCGAAAGGTTTTGCTTCATTTACATTCAGCTTTCTGCCTTCAACTTCCTTTTCGTTCATTTCCTGTATTGCTTTTTCAGCTTGGTCATCAGGCAATGTTATAAACCCAAAGCCTTTTGATTTACCAGTATCCTTAAAGGAAATTACATTGGCTTCTTCAACGCTATAAGCAGAGAAAAGCTCTTTAAGCTTCTCAGAGTTTACAGAGAACGGAAGATTTCCGACATACAATTTCTTACTCATCTGTGCATACACTCCTTACATCTATTCATATCAAGAAAAAGACGCTTTGTTTTTATCCATTGCAATCTTCCCGCTCTTGATGATTATTGGGATAAAAGATAGTTTATAAAGTTATCTGGGAGTATACATTATTCAATAAAGATCTGGCTATTTCTGATTTAATCATTTACGCAACTGCCATTTTTAATAATTCGGTTCTTTATACTTTGGATAACGACTTCAGAGGGTTGGAAAACGCCAAAGTTCTTTGATTAACACATTTAAAAGCGCAAGCTTTTTAAAGCAATTTTTTCTGCATTAGTTATGTTCTATTTACTGGATGTTGAAGATCATGTAAGAGTTGAGCCAAGGCTTTTTGGATTGCCAACAAAAGAATCAATTGGACAGCAATTAAATGAAAGTTTTGTTGATAAAGTCAATAAGGAATTAGGATATGTCATAAGTGTTGTTTCTGTTGATTCTGTTAGCGATGGTATTATAATTCCTGGAGATGGAGCGCCTTATTATAAATCCAATTTTAAATTGCTTGTCTGGAAGCCTGAATTGCACGAGTTAGTTTATGGGACGATAATTGAAATCACAAACTTTGGAGCGTTCATTCAAGTAGGACCTGCGCAGGGAATGATTCATATTTCTCAGACAATGGAAGATTATGTTAGTTTGAGCAAGACCGGAACTTTGTCTGGCAAAGCAAGCAAGAGAGTTTTGTCAAAGGGTGATGATTGTATTGCAAGAATTGTCGCAATAAGCTATAAGTCAGGAGGGCCTAAGATAGGATTGACAATGAGGCAGCCTGGTCTTGGAAGAGTTGAATGGCTTAATGAAGATAAGAAGAAAAAAGAAGCTGCTGCAAAGGCAGTTGCAAAAAAAGCTGAAAAGATAGAGAAAAGGGGAAAGAAATAAAATGGCAGGGCAAAAGCAGAAAGCATGCAAGAATTGCAAAATGATTGTTGATGGAGATAAATGCGAGAATTGCGACTCAACTGAATTTGCTGAAAACTTTAAAGGCAAGATTAATGTTCTCAAGCCAGAAGAGTCTGAAATTGCAAAAAATTTAAAAATTACAAAGAAGGGAAGTTTTGCAGTCAAGACTTAATTAACTTAAAATGACAGGAAAGATAATAAAAGATTTTAGAAATGAATTACTTAAGAGAAGGGAGCTGGAAGTGGAAATAAGTGCAGATAAAAATCCTGGTTTTGCAGAATCGGGAAAGATGATGACTAAGCAGCTTAAGGCAGAGGAAGAGAGAGTTGTGATCAAAGTTGTGAGAAGCCACTTTGGAAAGAGCGAGTTTCTATTAAATGTTTTTGTTTATGATTCAAAGGAAGACAAGGAAAGGATTGAGCCAAAGAAGAAAGAGAAGAAAAAGGTTGGAAGTGAAGAGGCTCAAGCTGGAGGTAAGAAATAATGTCTGAGAGAGCTGAAGGGTCAAGAAAAGAAAGAAAAGGCAAGAAGCCGCATAAAAATAAGCCAGTGAGCGAGAAATGGAAGAAATATAAATTAGAGGGAGCAAAGATAATCAGAATTTCTAAAGCGTGTCCAAGATGCGGGGCGGGAATTTTTCTTGCAAGCCATAAGGATAGATTGTCGTGTGGAAAGTGCAAATACACAGAGTTTGTTAAATGATTAAGCTATAATTTGTTTATTGCTTTTAAAAGAAAGACATTGCTTTTTGCCATGATTTGACTATTCTGACGTTTTCAGGAAATGTTTTAGGCCTGTCTCTAATATTCCAAGGGCATTCAAATAAATAAACTTCCATCCCAAGAGCAGCGCATTCAAGAGCATTTCTTAAGCTGTCTTCCAAAATTCTTGTTGCCTTGATATCGGCGCAGATTTCTGCCTTAGTTCTTTCGTTTCCATTTTTACGCCTATTCATCTCCCCTGTGAAATAAGTTCTGCTTATCGCAGCTGGAAAATTACACTCCAAAGAATATATTGTATGATTTTTAGTATGGTCTGGGCGAGCTGTAATACCGACTAAATCTGATTTGCGCCTTAGAATTTTTAAGCCTGCTTTGGCTCCAGGTATGAGCGGCATTTTCAGAAAATCAGCGCTCTGATAAAACAAATCCAAATCAGACAGCACTTCTTCTTTCGTTTTTCTAAAGACCCTTTCTAAATCATAAGTCCAGACATCTTCTCTTTTGTAATTTGTGCCATTATTTCTATTATAAAATGCAAGATAATAATCGATAAGAGGGAATAATACTTCATCAATATCAACTGCAGTAATTTCTCTGGGTGGCATTTTATAGGATCTCGTATAGGAGTATTTATTACTTTCTATATAAAATACTGGCCTATAACTTAATAATAGTGCCTAAATTTAGACAGGATTTTATTGGCTATCGCAGCCATATTTATTCATGGGTTTTGCATGAAATATGGACCAATGAAGATGTGCAGTCGTTTTATGACAAATTAAGTATGGAGTTTGTAGTTAAAATAGTTTATCAAAATCTTTCCTTGAAAGATTCAAATCTTTTTTGATTATTTTCAATAAAAGCCCAGGTCCAATTTTCTCACCGGGATGATTCGGAATTACAGTGCTCCTGCCATCTTTGTGTTTAAAGAACATATGGCTTCCAGTTTGTCTTATAAATTCAAAACCTAATTTTTGGATAATCTTTGCTAACTGGACAGCAGTAAGCTGAGGCATTTTAGCCATTTATTATACCTCTATTCTTTGAATACCTATAAAATTACTAGTTACTGATATTTCTGGCTTTTCTGATTCAATGCAAACTTGAATTGCTTCTTTTGTTCTTTTTATTAATTCATCTATTGTCTTTGCCTGCGTATGACATCCTTGAAGTCCAACTACTTCTGACACGTACCATCCATCTTCATCCTTTTCTATGATTACATTAAATTCCATGTTATTTTTAGCTTTTGGCATTATATAATTCTTTTGGTTTTTTAAGAAATTAGGTTTTATTCTCTCTTTGGCATCATATCTTTTAATATCTTCCAAGTATCTCCTCTGACTCTTTCTAGAGGTACAGGATTAGTAATTTTTCTGTGTTCGGCATACTTTCTGTAATCAGCATATCCTGCTTCCAATTGTTCTAAACTATGATATGTTTGAATAATAGCTATTGGTCCATCTGTTGGAATACCTACAGCATATCTTTCTTCTTCTCTTGTTTTTGGTTCAATTATATCAATTTTCATAAAAAATTATCAAATAGCGGTTATTTAAAGATGTCTATTAGTCACCTCTTCTTGTTCAGTTCGGATAAACTTTCCTGCCTTATATAAAGGACTTTTTGGAAAGTTTTGAAGAACTTATAACTCCATAACAAATCTTATTTTATACGAAACCCACGAAGAGGAGGTTACATCATTCAAAAAGAGCGATGAAACGTCCTCTCCTGGGAAAAAGAGGTGATAATAATTACTATTATTTAAGGTATTTAAATCTTTCGGTAATGTTGTAACTTAAAAATGAAAACATCTATATTTTGTAAGGAAAAAGGGAAATGAGAGTATAAATAGCCTATTGGTACTATAATAATTAATAAAAAGAGGTACTTAGTTGGTAAAGTAGTTGGATTAAGGCAAGATGATTGAAGATAATATGGGCGGGGCAGAGGAGATAAGGGAGGATGTGTTTAGAGGGAACAGCAATAATAATGTTATAAAGCAAAAAGTAGGGCAGGAGCAGATACATGGCTTGCTTTTTGGAGAGCAATTGAGCTGGCGGGCAATTATTTATGATTTAATTAATACTGAACAGTTGGACCCTTGGGATGTTGATCTTAGCCTTTTAGTCAATAAATATCTTGAAAAAATCAAGGAGTTGGAAGAGGCGAATTTTTTTGTTTCAAGTAAAGTTTTATTGGCAGCCGCCTTGCTTTTAAGAGTAAAATCTGAAATCCTTTTGAATTATCATCTGTCTTCTCTTGATGAAATTTTGTTCGGAAAAAAGGAAGAGAGCAGAAAATATGTGCAGGAAAGGATAGAATTGGATGATGATGTTCCTGGATTAATTGTAAGGACTCCTTTGCCAAGATTTAAGAAAGTCTCATTGGAAGAGTTAATGCAGGCTCTTGGTAAGGCTATTCAGACAGAAAACAGGAGAATAGGGAAAATTGTTCTTGCAAGACAGATGGAATATGAGATGGGTGTTAATCTGCCAAAAAATAGAATAAATATTAAGGATGAAATAAGAAAGGTTTATTTAAAATTAAAAGAGATTTTTGCAGAAAAAGAAGAGAAGGTTGCTTTTTCAAAATTTGTTGGCCAGGATTCTAAGGATAGAGTCGCAACTTTTATTCCCTTGTTGCATTTGGATCAACAGCATAAAGTCTGGCTTGAGCAAGAAGGGCATTTTGATGAAATTTGGATTTTGCTGAAAAGTGCTTATGAAAAACAGAATAAAGAGATATTGGAAATAATGAGAAAGGAAGCAGCCAGTGCAATGCAAGAATTAAGCGAAGAGGAAAAGCAGAGAGCTGAGAAAATTGAGTCTGAATTCGAAAGTCCACTGGCGGAAAATGTTAATAGCGATAGTGAAGATGATTTTTAAGAATAAGTTAATAAAAGTAGTTGGCTGTAAAATAATCTAAACTATAGTGAAAGACATTAATTTCTTACCAATTTTGTATGTCTTTCCCTTGATAGTCAAGGCGCAAATGGTAAAACTTCAGCGTCCTTGACTATAATCAATAATAATCGAACATTGTGGAAAATATTTAATCAGTAGCAGTCTATATGATGTATAATTATCTGTTAGAGTATAGAGTAAGATAGTGATGTTTTTATTTAACTGGCTAATTTATGCTTATTTATCCTTTCCAAACTGGTAGATGAGCTGTTTTTCGCTTAGATATTTTTCTTCCCCGGATTTCATGTTCCTGAGCTTGAATTTGCCCTTGTCAATTTCTTCTGGCCCTATGAAAACAGCGTATGGGATTTCATATGAATTTGCGTATTCTAAGGCTTTGCCAGGCTTGTCGTAAAAGGCGATACTTGAAATAGATGATTTTCTGAACTTTTTTAAAAGTTTTGCAGTTTGAAAATCCTGGTCAATTGAAATTAAGATAACTTTTGGTTCGTTTGTAGGTTTTATTTTTGCGAATTCTGTTAATCTATCTAGACCGAATGAAATTCCGACTGCTGGAATTTCTTTGTTAATGTATTTGCCCACTAATTTGTCATATCTGCCTCCTCCTGCAATTGAACTTTTTTTGTTTTCTTCTGGAACAATTTCAAAGATATTTCCAGTGTAATACTGCAAGCCCCTCATCATTAGAGGATTAAAAATTACTTTTATGCCAAAGGCAGAACATTCATCTCTTAAATCTTGAAGCTCTTTAGCGCCGTCAAAAGCATTTTCAATGAAGAAATCCAAGGGCTTTTCCAATAGCTTGAATAATGTAAGTATTTTGTTTCCGTCAGCATATTTCCTTAGATTTGTTTTAACCAAATCTTCTCCAAGTTTCGTCATTTTATCTAATTCGCGCATTACTTCTTTGCTTGCTGAAATTTGCACGCTTTCTATAATTGCATTTATCAGTTTTCTATTATTCACTTGTATTTCAGCATTTATTTTTAATTCTTTTAAAATATCAGAAAAAGCAACAAGGCATTCTGCGTCTGCTTTTATTTCTGAGTCTCCTATAATGTCTATATCACATTGACTGAATTGCCTAAATCTATTTGAAGAAATAGGCTCATCTCTAAAAACGGAGCCTATTTGATATCTTCTAAAAGGCAATTTTATGTTTGGATTTTGTTTGAAAATTCTTGCTAATTGAAATGTAAATTCATATCTTAATCCTAGATTTCTGCCCGCTCTATCTTTTAATCTAAATCTGTCTGAAACTGCCTCGTCCTCTTCTTCATTTGGCAAATTTGTTGGCTTCATCAGCTCTTCATATTCTATTATCGGAGTTTCTACTGGAAGAAAGCCATAAAGCTTGAATGTTCCTTCTATAATTTTCTTGACAGCTTCTCTTTTCAAAGATTCAGGAGGCAGATAATCGCGGAAGCCTTTCACGTTGTCTATTTCAGGAATCATTTTGAAACCTCCTTTTTCATAGAAAGAAGAGAGATATAAGGTATAAAAAGATTGTTAGTATAAAGGAGTTTTATAGAGCTTAAGCTAGGATTAATTCTCGGTATGCCGAAAGCTCCCTTGAGTTTTCATGTTTTTTACAACTAACAGGAGTTTAAAAATGCTTTTATTTAACTTTCAGATAGTCTGTAATTAAGAGATAAACAGGGCCCGTTAGAAGATAGACTATTTTTAGGAAGAGAGAAGCGTGGATGATGCCAAGATTGAGAAGGCTTGGAAAGTTTGAATTTAGCTTAATTCCTAGTACATAATAGCCTATATATTCAACAAGAAATATAATTATTATATAAATTATTATTGATATATAGAAAGAATGCTTTTTTGGAAGTCTTTCATAAATTTCTCTGAGAATTACAAGCCCCAAAGTCCATGAAAAGAGTGGAAAGAGATTTATTTTTCCTATGAAAAAATTTGAAGTCGTATATTCATAGTAATAATAGGATGTTATTATGAGTGCAATAAGGAAGGCAATTATCAGCTCTTGGCCGATTTTTTCCTTGTAAAAAATGTAAGCTAAGATGAGAGTTAGAGAGATGCTTATTATTAGTGATGTTTTTATTTCAAGGAAGAACGAGAGAATTATTGATAAGATAATCAGAAAGGCTATAGGGTAAGTTACCTTGTCTCTTTTTTTCATTTCTCTAAAAGAAAAAAGATATTTTTATAGTTTGTGGTTTTGTTGGACTTTTGATTTTCTATTTCTATGGCAGTTAGAAAGCATTCTTCATTTAAGGCGTAAGAATTCCACCAGTCTGTGACTGGTGGTTAAAAGGATAAACTTATCTTCTAGAAAAAATATGAATGAGAAGAGGGTTTTTAAATATCGTTGTCTTTGATGGAAAATGGGATGGTTTACTAGCTCTAAATATCCGAAGTGGCTCTTGGGCATTTTTCTTGTTTTATGGGCAGTCACTTTCATCAATATCAAATATCCGTTTGACTTCTTTTTGGAGCACGTTTTTACAGTTCTCTTTCTTCTTTTGCTGATATTTACTTACAGGAAATTCAGATTGAGCAATGTTTCTTATACCCTTATTTTCTTCTACATGGTTTTGCATATTATTGGCGCGCATTATACTTATTCAGAAGTTCCTTACAATGTCTGGCTCCAGAACATGTTTGGGTTTGACATACAGCAGTATTTTGGATTCCAGAGAAACCATTTTGACAGACTGGTTCATTTTAGCTTTGGCTTTTTAATGGCTTATCCTGTCAGAGAGATTTTCATGAGAATTGCCAATGCCAGAGGATTTTGGAGCTATTATTTACCCCTTGATGTGATGGCGTCTTTCTCTGCGCTGTATGAAATTGTTGAGATGGGCGTCGCATTAATACTCGGGGGGGATGTTGCGCAGACTTATAATGGCGAGCAGGGAGACAGGTGGGACGCTATAAAGGATATGGCTTTTGCAATTTCAGGAGGAATTATCGCAATGTTCACAATATTTTTGATAAATTGGAGGTATAAAAAGAATTTCTGGCAGGATATTAAGAAGAGCTTTGCTGTAAAGAGGAAAGCCCCGCTTGGAGAAGTTGAATTGCAGAGGATGAAGCAAAATAGATAAGGGAATGTTAATCATGTTGAGGGCCATATTTGAGCATATGGGCTGGAAAATCGATGATTCGGAAGTTTTATAAAGATAACAAACATGGATATTTTGTTAATGCTCAGTATGGTCTTCGGACAATGCTGAGCTCTCATATTCATTTTTCGTCTATTATTTTATCTAGAATCTTGTCAAGATGTATTGTAAAGTCACATGCTTTTCTCAGGTTGGACGAAGAGCTTTTGCTAAAATAGGCATTTCCAATTTTCTTTTTATATCTCTTTCTAACAATGTTTATGGAGTCAATAAAGTCTTCATCCCCGCTGATGACTATTGCAATATCATATAAATTATCAACGGCACCCATGAGTAATGTATTTGACATCTTAACATCATCTCCCTTTACAATATAGACATATTTTTCATCATTGGTCTTTATTTTCTTTAGTGTGCATAGAACAACTTTGAACTTGGGTATTTGTCTTAATTTATCTAAAAACCTTTGATGACTCCAATATTTTTCCTGGTCTGCTTCAATGTCCAACGGTGCAACATAATAACAAACATTTACTAATGATCTATTTCCAATCAACTCATCGACTAATTTTTGAAAATTAACTCTTTTTCCTTTCTTTGCAGTACTGTAATAAAAATTACTTCCATCGATTAAGATTATAACTCTTTCACTTTTCTTTTCCATTTTGCTAACAAGACTATGTGATTTATATATTATGTCTTTTTAAACAGATTAAAAAAGCGGAAGGAGGGTGTCGAACCCTCGTCCTCAGCGCCACAGGCTGATATTCTGCCGTTGAACTACATCCGCCATCAAGAACCAAGGTTCTTCTGAACTCCTAGTTCTTAGAGAATTTAAAGTCAAAGGGTATAAAAGCTTGTTGATTTTTGCTAATAATTAATGAGAGATAAAATTAAAATTAACTGATGAGCGGGAAGATAATATATTTTAGGTAACAATGACAAAGATACGGAGTGGCAATTATTTATAAGTTTATTTTTCCTGTAAATAATATGAAAAATGCGGGAAATAGGCATTGGGCTCTTTGGCTTTCTTTGATATGCATAATAATATTTATCTTGCAAATAGCAATTAGCGGGTTTACTGAGCTCTTTTTACTTGATATTGAGAAATATTTTGAAATATGGAGATTCTTAACTTCTATTTTTCTTCACGGAGATTTGGCTCATTTGTTATATAATTTGTTTGCACTTGCTCTTTTTGGTAGCTTTCTTGAGGGATTGATTGGTAGCAGGAAATTCTTTGCAGTGTTTTTTGTAACCGGAATAATTGCAAATTTGATTGCAGTTAATTTTTATCCTTCGTCTTTAGGTGCTTCAGGGGCTATTTTTGGAATTATCGGTGCTTTGATTATTGTTAGGCCAAGTTTGATGGTTTGGGCATTTGGGCTGCCGATGCCAATTTTTATTGCTGGCATTTTATGGGCGATAGGCGATTTAATTGGAATTTTTGTTCCTTCTAATGTTGGAAATATAGCTCATCTTGCTGGTATGGCTTCTGGTTTAATAATGGGATCTTTTTATAGGGATTGGAAAGAGCGAAGAGAAACTAGAAATAAAGAGAGAATAATTATTGATGAGAAAAGCATGAGAAACTGGGAAGATAGTTGGGCGAGATGAGCTTTCCTAAAAATGCTCCTGCCGGGATTTGAACCCGGGTTCTGGCCGCGAAAGGGCCATGTCCTTGACCGCTAGACTACAGGAGCTACAAGTTCCAAAAAACTATATATGCTTTTAAATCTTCCTTTTTACTTTTATTTTTGTGATGAAGTTGTAGTTAAAATTAGTGTGAAAAAGTTTATATATGGCGTTTTGGCTGTTTTTTTATGCTCCAAGAAAGGGGACTTTATATTCCAGAGGAAGATTTTGTCTATATAGATAAATTAATGAGAGAGACTTCAAGAACTTTTGATTATACTTTAAGAAGACAACCGCAAGATATCAGGAAAGATTTAGTCTGTGCGTATCAGGTCTATAGAATTATCGATCAGATTGAGGACACAGATATTAGTTCAGGCCATAAATTCTATGTAATGCATCAGGTGCTTGACTGTCTGAGCGATTTAGATTTAAAGAAAGCAGGAAGTCTAGAGAATTTATTAAAAGGCATTCCTGTAACGAAGAAGGGTTATGGAGAGCTTCTGGGTAACTTTTCCAGACTGGTTAGCGCATTTGCAATTCTGCCTGATGAAACGAGAAGGATAATTGTTAGATATGGTAGAGAAATGGCTGATGGCTTGTCAAATCCAGGAATACAAAAGATAAGGACAATAGAAGATCATCATGTGTATTGCCATTATGCAGCGAGTGTAGTAGGATTTTTCGTTACGGAAGATCTTGCTTTTAGAGGATATCTAACTCAAGAACAAATGAGAAAGGTAATGCCTTCTTCTACTGAAAGGAATCCTGAAGTAGGAAGAAATATTGCGCATGATTTTGGAGTGGCTTTGCAGTTGACTAATAATATAAGAGACTTTCATGATGATTATCTGCAGGGGATTTATCGCTGGCCGTCAAGCTTAATTGAAAAAGCCGGATTAGATTATGGGAGATTGGCTGATAAGACTATAAGTGGAGACGAATTGGATAGGGCGTTTTCTATATTAAAAGAACAGATAGTTGATGCCGAGAGATATGTCATCAGCAGCTTGAAATGGATAGACGAATTGCCGTTTCAATTGGAAGGCCGGGAAAATGTTGATGGGATAAAAATATCCTGGAGCGACGCGCTTGCTTTTTCAGCTGCTACTTTGCACACAATTAATACGCCAGAGTTCTTTACAAATGCTGATAGAAGAAAGATAACGAGAAGCGAGGTAAACAGGATAGATAAACATGTTAATGAATTAGTCAGAAAAAGGGAAAGCATGGAAAGTTTTGTAAGGCTTTTGCTGGAGAAGCCTGTTTGAGAGTATAAAAGATAGTAATTGAAGAATTAAGACTCTTCAGTTATAAAAGATGAGCAAAATCAAAAAACATAAATAGCATGAAAACATATAATAATATGGAAAGAAAGATAAATGATGTAATTTTTAAGGAATTGGTTAAGAGAGGATACTCAAAGAAGGGAAAGAAAAGAGTTTGGGATGTTTCAGACTCTAAGCTATGGTATCTGACTCCTGCTTTGGCAAAAGGCTTCTTAAATTTGAAGAAGTATAATCCTTATAGGATAAGAGTAATTGATGCTGAAATTGGGCTCATTAAGAAAAATACGAGGAAAATAATGAAAATATTTGGAAAAAATAAGTTCAATTTGATAGATTTGGGATGCGGCTCTGGATTGAAAGCAGAGTCATTTATTAAAAGCCTGCCAAAAGACGTGGAATTAAGATATTCTCCTGTTGATATAAACACTTATTATATTAGTAAAACTATTGAAAGAATAAGAGGCTTGAAATCGCAAAAAGTCAAAGCAATCAGGCCTTTCATTATAGATTTTAGAGAATTAGATGATGCTATCGGTATTTTAAGATCTGGAGAATATCAAATCAATTTTTCTCTTCTTTTAGGAGAAACAATTTCGCATTATGAAATTCATGACCTGCTCTACTCTTTGAGTGAGAGCATGTTCAAAGGAGATTATTTGCTTATTGGAAATGGTATAAGAAAAGGGAGGAGATTTGTTGAGTTGGACAAATATAGAAATCCATTGTTTAATGACTGGTTTATTCACATAATAAAAGGGCTTGGATTCAATGAAAAAGAAGTAAAAGTTGATGTTAGATTCACTCATAAAAGACTAGAAGGATATTATCGTATTCTTGTTGATAAAGCTATAAAATATAAAGGAAAGAAAGTTATTTTTAGGGCGGGAGATGAGATTATTGTAGCTATTCAATATAAGTTTTTTGAAAGAGAATTGAAAAAATACTGCAAGATGTATTTCTCAAATGTTTGGATTTTTAAGAACAGGAGCAATGAACATTGCCTGCTTTTGTGCAAGAAGTAAAATGATCCCGCGGAGCGGTGACCATAAATGGACGCTTTTTTAGTGATTTAGAAGGTTCAAGTCTGCTGGAGAGATTTGAGCTCTAGCAATTTATTACTTATTTCTATATCTCTCGTAGTATTTATCTCTTTTGGTACTCTGTTCAACTTGATTGAGTCTAATCTTTTCTTCTTTTCAAGGATCTTATTTAGAATTATTAGCCACTCGGGTTCGCTAAGTTTCATTTCTTCCTGATTCATATTTGTCAATAGATTCAAAATTTATAAATTAAAAGGTAGAAAAATAATACAATTTTTTATGAAAAAAACAACTAAATTAAACTCTCCCTTAACAAAGGATGAAATGGAGCTAAAGATTGTTATATTGGCTCAGCTTCTTTTTGTTAGCATAGCGAGATATCTAAAGAAGTAACTGTCAACTTATAATATTTATTTTTATTTTTTGATTTATTTTATATAGAACATATGAAAAGAATACCTATAACAAGAGAGAGTTTCTTGAGGTGTTTGTACGAGCTTGAGGAATTAAGAAAGGAAATTGATTCTGAGAACATTAGACCTCTTAGCACTATGGAACTAATAGAATTAGCAAGATGTTTATAAGCATGAGGTTTATTTAACAGCCTTATACAATTCATTTAACTTTTTCGATCCTTTAGCCTGAAATAGATCCGCAGTCTTTTTAATTATATCTCTTCGAAAGAAGTAAGTATTTGCCCATTGAGCATAACCAAACCAGCCTTGTAATTTTTCTATTAATTGAATATCACTTATAATATCTGCATTGTAAAGCTTTAAATTTTCCTCAAATTTATGCAAGAAATAATTTCTGTTTCTTTTTCTTAAGAGCTTGTGTTTGTAGAAAATTCGATAACCTAGAAAAGTAACTCCTTTTTGCAATGGAATAATATCTGATTTTTCTGGATGCAACTCTAGCATTATGCTTTTTAGAAATTCTACTATTCTCTTTCTAAAAAGCTCTAATCTTTTTTTGCTTCTATGCAAGATTACAAAGTCATCTACATATCTAATGTAGTATTTCGCCTTAAGTTTATGTTTAACGAAATAGTCTAATTCGTTAAGGTAAACGTTCGCAAAGAATTGAGAGGTGTAATTTCCTAAAGGCATACTCTTACCTTTGACATCTCCTTTAAAATTATTTAGTATTTTTCTGATCAACCATATAATTTTTCCATCCCGTATCTTCTTTTTTACGATATTTAACAATATTTCATGATTTACGCTGTCAAAATAATGCGAGATGTCAGCTTTTAAGACGTAACCTTGCACCATATTATTAGTTTTTTGCGTTCCCCCCCCCCGAACGGCTGCGCCGTTCAGGGATACCTTTCTTTTAAATTCGTCAAAACGGGTGATTGCAACATGGGCTCCTTTGTCTTTTCTGCTTGCATAAGAATCAAAAATAAATATTTTTTCAAAAATTGGCTCTAAAATATTTACAATCATATGATGAACTATTCTATCCCTAAAAGCAGAAGCATGAATAGTCCTTGTTTTTGGGTCTCTTACAACAAATCTTTTTAGAGGCTTTGGCTGATAATTTAAGTTTACAAGCTCTTTTTGCAATTGCTCCAAATTTTCTTTCACATTTTTATCAAATTCAATTACAGATTCTTTTTGAGATTTTCCTTTTCTTGCCTTTTCATAAGCTAAATTTAAGTTCTCTAAAGAGCATAGTTTATTGTATAAGTTCTTGTGTGTTTTCATTATGATTGTGCTCTAGAGGACAGGTTATTCCAAGCGAAGCATTGACGTTGGTCGGATTCCTGCTGCAACTGAGATTAGCCCTGTCCGAATTCGCGTTGAACCTCGCGACAGTTGTAGCACAATCATAAAGTAGCACTGCAATTTTAGGTTTCACTCTAAACTTCCCCAGGGTTTTTCATCACTACTTGCTATTATTGCTGTATTTTATGGCTCATCAGGCAGTTTTTTCCTCCCAATGCTCAATTTTAGATATTATTGAGTGTTTCAAGCTCTATGATTGTGCGTGTAGCCTGTTGAGTTCTGTCTTTTAGAGAGTTCCTGAAAAGGAACGATGTTGACAGCCCTCTAGAGCTATTTTGTTTTGCAATTATCATTTTAATTTATTATTGCACTAAATTAGTTATCTTACGTTATCACTATATAGTTATATCTAATAGAAAGATTTAAATATTGCATTTTCTACGATAAAATAACAGAAAAGGCATAAACCACATAAAATGGAAAACAAGCAAAAAAGCTATGTAATAACAAAAAGAATTGCCAAGCATGGTAAGCAGTCAGTAATACTTATTCCTAAATATTTGCAGGAAGATTTGAAGCCAAAAACAATAGTAGAGATAAAAATAAATATAGTAAAGGAGGCAAGTGAACATGGCTGAAAAACAAGATAGGCAAAAACAACTAAGAAAAGATTTCATTAGTTCTGTCTATAACACTTTAGAGGGAGTTGTTTCTCCAACGCCCTATATGGAAATTACTGAAGGGCAAAATGTTGATGTAAAGTTCTTGGATGGAAAGGGAAGATTGCCTGCAAAAGATTCAACTGAAATTAATGTTCTCGATATTAACACTGCTTCTTTATTCTTTGATGATTTTCATGTTCTTTATGAAGGAGTCACCGGAACTGGAAAGACATATACGAGTGATGCTTTGTTTGACGCAGTTTATGGGCCCGAAGGACGTTATACTCTAAGACTTTCTGGAGGAGTTATTGGAAGCTCCGCACTTGAACCATTCATTACAACTACTTTGGAAAACGGAGTCCTAAAAACAATAATAGACCAAGACAAGTGCCATAAATATGGTGCTCTATTTATTGATGAAATTAACAGAGGAGACTTTCAAGAAGTATTTCAGGTTGTTGATGGCAAGATTCATTTCAATGGAGATACAGGATATTTGAGAGTGCCTATTCCAGGAACAGATAAACATAAGAAACTTGCAATTATTGCAGCGATGAACCCAGCAGATGCGCAACATAGATCTGCATTGGAGCTTGATATTGCTGGAGAAAACAGATTTCTTAAATTTAGATTTCCTAATGGTGTTGTTGAAGCGGCTTCAAGCCAACTTGATAAGAGAGAGTCTGAACAATTATATACACAATTTTGGAATGAGTTTGGAAAAAGAACAGGTCTAAAAGGCGGATGGAGAGAAAATTATCCAATTGTAACTAATCCTGAGCAATTAGAGAACACTTTAGATGGGCAAATAAAAGAATTCATTGATATTTCATTAGGTTATGTTGGTTCTGATCCTAAAGGAGCATTTGAGAGGAATGTTGAACTTATGCAGCAAGAAGGTGTACAGCCAAATTTTGCATTAAGAGACGATAATAATTATAAAAAAATATTAGAAAAGCAAGGCACTCTAAAGCATGGTTTTGTAAGACGTGATTTAAAGAAAATACAGAATCTTGCAAGATTGCTTGCATTTATCAAAGGCTTTAAAAATGAATCTTACGATGTTAATGTAAGTTTAAACGATGTTGCTGCAAGCGCAGGCATAGTTCTTGAAAGTAAAAGTATAACTGGCACACCTTATGGCGGATTAATGACTCTTGTTAATGATGCGAGAGCATCTTATTCTGATTTACGCAGGCAACTAAATGTTCCAGATGGCTTCGGCATCAGACAAGGAATATGGCAATCTGCTCTTTATGCCGGCAGTGAGCATGGGTTTGACGCTTATTTGAATACTCTAAATCAAGGAGTTGCTCAATTAAACACACAAACAAATAGTCATGCTCAATCTACTTTGAAGTCTAGACTAATGGCAGACTTAGTTGTTCTAAATCATTTTTCAAAAGTAAACGAAGCTGATGTAAAACTTGCTTTAGCAGAGAAAGGGGATGGAGTGTTCAAGGCATTTGGTGAATTGTATGAGAAAAAGAAAGCTCAAAGCAGCATCTATGAGCATAGGCTGGGCTCAATTTTGAGGT
>CAYXTB010000011.1:0-21670 GCA_964468255.1 Candidatus Woesearchaeota archaeon
GGGCCAATAGTCCTGTAAAGATGACTTCTCATGTTATATTGAATGAACAGCAGTTTTTAAATAATTCTATTAATCATAATTTTACTTAGGAGGCTGCAAGTTATCCCAGTCGTCTATCCACTCTGAAATTTCTGGAACTTTAACTTTCAAACCCCTGGATTCAACATAAAGCTTTGTGAGTAAATATAAAATAATGCCTAAAGACTTTGCAGATTTGTTATTTCCGGGGATTATTTTGGTAATGCCGGAGGTAAAATTATTTGTATCGCAGATAGACAAAACTGGAAGGCCTATTCTATTCGCGTCATTAATGGCGTTTTTATCCAGCCATTGGTCGCATATAAAAACCAATTCAGCTTCAGTGAAATTTTCTAGCTTTGTATTTGTAAGAATGCCAGAAGGATATTTTTTAGTAAATGCCCTTATTCCAGTTATTTCAGAAAATTTTTTTACTGCTTTCCAGCCAGCTTCCCTCTTGCAAACAATGATTATTTCATTTGGGGCGTATCTAGCCAAAAATTCCGCCCCTTCCCTTATTTTATCATCTAGAAGAGCAGTATTGAAAACAGCCAAGCCATCTGCTCTTCTTCTATAAACGAATTGGCGCATATCTGGAGTAATGACTCTTGTTCCTAAATGGATAGAAGCTTTAAGATAATCTTCCATAGGTATTAAAGCGTCTTTTTTTTCTTCCTCTTCTGGCCTTACTTTTCTTTTTAATTCTCCTACTTTTATGTCCTTAACTTCTTCAACCTTGTCTTCTAGAGCTTTTGCCTTTTCAAGAAGCTTCGCAAGCTTTGCTTTCTTGCTTTCTTTATCATCGCTGGAATTATCTTTATTATCTTCTGCAACGCTAGATTTATCTGGTTTGTTTTCAGCTTCTGCTAATTTACTACTTTCTTTTTCTTCTTTTTCAGATAATTCTTTCTCCTTTGCCATTTTTCTGTAATTTTTATAAAGAGCGCAGGAGTTTGTCAGGGTTTATTTCAGCCTGTACCTGCAAATCTTCTGCCTTTTTCAAAACATTGCTTTTGGAAGATAAAATGGGTTTTTAAATCATTCTGTTTGTCTTATGATATCTAGAATTTCTTTTGTTGAGTGAATCTTAATTTTATTCTGTTCTCTCAACTTCTTATCATTACTCCAAATTGGGCAATTAAGTTTTAGCGCTGCTGCAAAATACATAACATCATCATTATCTGGAGAGATTATTTTGGCTTTTCCTATAAAATCTTGCATATCTTTCTTAGAATATAACTTGATGCCTGAGCTCGAGATAAATTCCTTTATATTAGATTTCATAATTTCTTTATTAACCTTTGATTTCTTCGCCAATTCTGCTATATGTTCAAAGAACTCCTCCAGAATATATTTAGGAGTGTAAAGTTCAAAGAAATTATAGATGATTATCCGTCTTGTTAATCCATCTTTAAGAAAAGCCGAGAATAAGATATTTGCATCTATTATCAACTTCATTATTCGTTATCAAACTTTTTTGATGCCCCTTTATTAACTTTTCTTCCCAAAATTAGAGCGTCTTCTTCTGTTAATCTGCTCTTTTTAAGCATTTTGTCCATTTCTCTAAGCAAAAGAATCCTTTTTCTGATTGCTTCTCTAGCTATGACACTCCAATTTATTTCTGGAAATTTTTCCATTTCTTCCTTCAAACTTTCTGGAACTGATAATGTTAGGCTTACCATATTGTATGTTACGTTTATTATGTATAATATGTATTTAAATCTTTTGTTTTGAGAATCTGCAAGTGCGTTATCAAGAGTTTCTCCAGAGCGATGGGATAAAATGGTTTTTAAAGTATTCTACTTGCAAAATTATCTTTAAGCCTTTACAATCTTCCGGAGAAGAGCATACTAGTCCTAATCCTTCTCCGATGAGAAGATCAGCTAGAGAATCCAATTTATTAGAAACATTAACATAAAACACAATACTAAGAAGAATGACAGCTATCACTAATAAAACAATTCCTAGAGTTTTATCTCTCATTTTTATTCTAATTAGAGACTTATTTCTCTGCTAAAACTGCTATTCCCCAGATAAGAGCTAGAAGAGCCCAGATATAATTCAATGAAGCTGGCCAGCTTAATAGCTGATTTAATGCAATTAAAACGGCATCAAGAATTGTTCCCCAACCAAGAACTGCTTTTGAAAACATTTTCACCTCCTCGTATATTTTTAAGAAAAGCTGTTTATTAAACCTTTCTGAAGCTTTATTTCAAACTTTTTTCAATTTCAATCAGCCTCTTCAGCTTGACTTCGCGCCATTTTGTGGCAATTCCGCACTTGATAAAATCACACTGGAAGGCAAAGGCGTAATCTGCAAGTGCGTTATCAAGAGTTTCTCCAGAGCGATGGGATAAAATGGTTTTTATCTTGTGCTTTTTGCAGAATTTTATTATCTCTGCCAGTTCAAGAAGAGAGCCGTTTTGGTTTGGCTTTATTATTATAGCATTTATGGATTTAATTTTTACTGCTTTCTTGACTCTGGATATATGGGTTGCTGTTAGGTCATCACCCACAATTAGAACTAGAGCTCTGGAATTCCTATTACTAGATATTTCTGAAAAACCTGAAAAATCCTCTTCATTTAAGGGGTCTTCAACATAAAATAAATTATATTTTTTAATCAGCTCATTAACATAATCTATTTGCTCTTGCCTTAAAAGAGTTTTATCATTATAATTATACTTATTATTCCTGAAAAATGAAGATGCAGCTATATCAACGCCCAGATTAACTTCTTTCTTATATTTGGATAATACTTTCAGAATAGCTTCTTCTTCATAATTAGTTTCTAATGCGCCCTCATCATTTACTTTTTTCACTCTAGTTATCTCACTCAACTCATCATAAACTGACTGCATTGCTTTAACATTACCAAATATTGATTTTCTCTTTGGAATAATTAAGAATTCTTGGAAAATAGGATGATTTTTTAGATGGGAATGCAAGCCACCGCCGATTGCATTTCCGACTGGAACTGGCATTCTTTTTGCTTTAGGATTAATTAGTTCCCATAGTTCCTGCTTTTTTTCTTTTGCCAAAGCTTTTAGAATTGCTGACTCTAAAGCAAAAAGCGCATTTGCACCAAATTGCTTTGCGTTCTTTAGCCTAAATTGGTTTTTAATTAATTTTTCTACTTTAGATAAGTCATGAAATGAATTAATCTCAAATGGAATTGATAATTTATTTATGGCTTTGATATTCCATTCAAGAGAGCTATGGTAACTTGAAGTTTCGTATTTTCCTGTGCTTTTTCCTGATGGGGATGATGCTTTCTGGCTGTTTACTGATACTTCGATTGTTGGTTCTTTTCTGGAGTCTAAGACTTTGTGCGCTGAAAGAGATTTGATTATCATTTTATTAAGAAGGAAGAATGATTAATAAAGATTAGGTTTCTGGATACAACGAACCAGAAGCTATTTTATTTAGAAACTGGTTCTGAAACTTTTTGTTCTAAAGGTTCAACAGTTATTTTGAAACCTGGAACTTGAACTTCCTGAGCCCTAACTTCCATGCTTTCTACATGCTTTATATAATCTCTATTAGCTTTACGAAATCTTGTTATTGCATCAAACTCGTCCCTTCCTGGGCTATAATGCGTCCCAATTTCTTGACCTAAATCAGTTATTCCATATAACTTTAAGTTTTCCATATTTTTACTTATTATTTACCTATTATATAAATATTTCTGTTGGTTCCTTCATTTTTCAATTTTATTAATTAAAAAAAAATATTAATATAAAACCAGATGACTTGCTTGTTTAGATATAACTAAGAGCAGTTTACTGCTCTTCATTGCCGTTGGCCACCGGCTCCAGCTCTGTTTCTTCCGGTTGAACAAGGCCTAGTTCTTCGGCGTCCTCAACAATCTCTTTTTCAACTTCCTTCTCTTTTTCTGCAATCTCTTCGTCAGAAACTTTTTCTTCTTTTACTGCCTGAAGCTTATCTTTGCGCTTCTTTGGAACAGGCCTGTGGATGGCAATAGGCAAAACTTCAGATTCGAATTCTTTTTCTGCAATCTTCAGAGCGTCATACTTTATTGCCTTAAGCTCATCTTCTGAGATTTTTAATAGGAGGGGCGCGTCCATTGCAATCTGAAGAGCTCTTGCCCCTAAAATTCTGGCAATTTCATATTTTGTTAAATGATCTATTGGTAATTTTTTATTTTCCATTATATAAGGGTTTTAAAAAAACTTTTTAAGCTTTTCGTTAAGCTCATCAAATTTTTTAGGAATAATCTGCATCATCTTTCCGATTTCTTCTTGAGTAAAAGGAACTAAACCTGATTTCTGGCATGAGTTAATCATAAGCTGCTTGCTCCACATTGAAGCAGCAAATGTAACTCTAACTTCGCAAGCTTCTGACTCTTCTCTGGTTGGATCCATTATTATTGAATCTCCAAGCTTGTAAAATGTGAGAGAAATTGGAGCTGTTTCTTTTGACAAAGGCAGCTTTTTATTTGTTTTTTCGTCATAGTCTATATTACCCTCTTCGTTAATTGCTGGAAGGAGAGTATTTTTTACAGCAGCAACTGCCGCTATTGTGGCTGCATCAATTAAGTTGCCATCGTCATTAATTGGATAAATATCGATTATTACTACCCAGACTTTTTCACCTTCTTTCACGACTAATTTTGAGAGATCAATTATTCCTGACTCTCTGATTGCTCTGTCAACTAATCTTGGCAATTCTATAGCATAAAAACCAGGAGGACCCATTTCAAATCTTGGAGAAGCTAAAGGCAAAAGGTCTCCTGAGACCATTAAATTTCCTTTGTCAAGAGAATCTGGGTATGGCTCACCAATTTGTAATTTGACTCCTGCGATAACATCTGTTTTTCCTATTTTTACTCTGGCAGAGCCTTCTGCCTTATTAGACACGTTAAAAGTGAGCTCAATAGGCCTGTATTCTAAAAGAGCGCGGCCATCAAAACGCTTTCCAGCCACGAACATTTTCTTGAATGTCTCAATTGTCAAATTTGATGTTTCCATTGAACTCATTGTGAAATAACCTCTTTCAGGGCTTTTTTCTGAACTTCATAAATTTTCTCAAAAGAATCAATAGCTATTTTAAGAACTTCCTTAACTCTTTCTGGCTGGATTTTGCCATCCAGCTGGATTAATGTGAATTCTTCTGTATTTGCTATTTTAGCAAGCGGAAAATCAGTAGGACCTTCTCCGCCTTCAAAATCCTCCTCTGACTTATCAACGTCTACAACTAAATCTTTATCTAATTTCCCCAGTGCAACTGAACAAATTAAATTTTTCATTGGAATTCCTGCGTGAGCTAATGCCATGGAAGCAGCGTTTATTCCTGCAGTTCTGGTGCCTGCGTCTGCTTGGATTATGTAAATTTGGACATCTATTACTGTGTTTGGAAAATTCTGCAAATCAAGAACAGGAGCAAGAGCAAATTCAGTCATTTTTGATATTTCCTGGGATCTTCTGCTTGGCCCGGGTTTTTTTCTGTCTGCTACTGAAAAACTCAAAAGGTCATAATTAACTCTTAGTATTCCTGTTGATGGGTCTTGCATATGTTGAGGATGCAACTGCCTTGGCCCATAAACTGCTGCGATTGCTATTGTATTTCCAAATGCGAACATGGCGGAGCCGTCTGCATTTGGGACAATATTAACTTTTGCGGTCATTGGCCTCATTTCAAACTGCGTTCTGCCTGATTTTCTTTTAAGCGCCATTTTTATTTTTCCTGCAACCAAGCCTCCATTTTTTCTGTCAAGCCATCAACATAAACTTTTTCTGTTACAAACTCTATAGCACGCCTCGCTCTTATTTGTGAATCTAAGTCAGCGCCTTTTATCCAAACCCAGCCATTCTGCCCTACAGTAATATTGCAACCTGTCTTATCTTTAATTAAATTTATCATTGAGCCTTCACGACCTATTACTCTTGGAACCCTGTTTGGGCTGACTCTAAAAATAAAGCCTCCTTCTAACTTGCCAAGGCCTTTTCCTTTTAATGTTAAATCTATTCCTCTTGTGTTCACAGACCAGATTTTTGCAGAAATAACGTCTCCAATTGCTAAAAATTGGTCCATCTCGCTTTTATTAATAAAACGAGGAGATTCGTCAATTGGCAAGAAGCCGGATGATGCTGAATCTATGTCTATAATCCAGCCATTAAAAGTTATGTTTGTAATCCTTCCAATAACAACATTATTGCGCCGAGGTATGAAAGCGCCTGTTATTGCAATGACTTTTACAACTCTGCCTGCTTCCTCCGCAAGCCCAAACCTAGAAGCCAAGATGTCTTCCCCTTCTCTTCTTGCTCCCTCTCCTGGCAGAAAGTCCTCTCCAGAAACAATTACTTCTCCAGGAACAACTATTTTCCTTTTCTTAATATTTTCTTCAGAAAATCCTTCTTGGGCTTCTTGTGCCTCTTCTGTAATCTTTTGTCTCATGTAATAGTAATATGGATGAAAAAACAGCAGATAATCTTAATATTCTGCTAGTTTGTTTCTAATGTTTACTTTATTTTTTGGAAAACGGGGTTTTTAAACCTGTCGTTTTGATTTTAAAATTTGGACTTCAGAGGATTCGAGAATTTTATTTTTTTATTTTCCCAACTATTAAACCGATAATTGCTCCAATTATAAATAATGCAACCGCAACTCCAATTGTTGAAATTATTGTTCCAAATAAAATATAGATAATAAACCCGACATAGTCACCTTCAGGCCAATTATATATTAGGTAGATGATTAGTATGATTAAAAAATAGGCTAGAGATAATAAAATCCCTATGATTCCTCCCTTTATCCAATAGGGCCAATCTTTCCATCCCATTATTTTATTATTTGTCGATTCTATTTAAATTCTCGCCTTTCATGTGAATTGTTATACTTTTTCCTTTAGTTCCTCAGACTGCACAGCCCCGTGGGTAATATTGTTGAGCTTTTCGTAGAAATCTATCTGCATTCCTGCTGGAATACTTATTATTGCAGAAAGAGAGCCGTTGGCAAGCCAGTCCTCGCTTTCTTTGTAATCCTTGAGCAGAGAGTATACCTGCCCGGTATATTGCGCTGGAATTGTTAATTTGATGCGCTTGGTTTCTATTTTTATCGGGATAATGTTCTTGAGTTTTTCAACTACCTGCGGGAGCTGCTGCTCTGCAGGCCTGTTGTCAATCTGGGCGTGAGACTCTTCAATTGCCCTTTTTAATCTTTCTTCTGTATAAGGCCTGCCATGCTGGTCAACTGCGTTCTTTATTATTAAATTAATTACCTGCTTAATTTTATTTTCTCTTTCAGAATCCCTGAAATCCTGGGTTTTCTGGACTTCTCCTGAAAGAATTATTTTCTTTGCTATAACAGAAGAATCTTCTGTTCCGAAAGCGTCCAATAAGTCAGCTTTGGATGCTGATTCTCCTTTTTTCCAATCATGATAAATATTTCCATGAGGTGATTGCAAGGCTAATTGAATAGAGCCTTTTCCTGCTTTAACTCTAAGGGCTTCGTCTAGGTCAACTAAAATCTCATAATGCTTTCCTTTTACTTTTAAACGCGCTTCTACATTTGGCATGAATTTTTTAAAAGCAGAGATTATATAAAGTTATTGGGGAATTAACAAATTAAGATTTACTTTAGTAAAGCTTAAATACCTCTTTTTCTGAAAGGAATTAAGAGGAAATTCTTAAAATGGACATACCGACAGAAATGCAACACCAGGCAATGGGCTATGACCGAGCAGCCACTATGTTTTCTCCAGATGGGCATTTATTACAGGTAGAATATGCTGAAAAAATTGTCAAGCTGGGAAGCTCATGTATTGGAATAGTTTGTAAGGATGGGGTTTTGATGGTAGCTGACAGGAGAATAAGAGACAAACTGATAGCACCTGAATCTGTAAACAAAATTTTTGAAATAGACGAACATATTGTTGCGACCTTTGCCGGCATTTCGTCAGATGCCAGAATTCTGATTGATGCCGCGCAAGTTATTTCGCAGCAAAACAGAGTTACATATGGAAGCCCAATAGAGCCAATTGCTGTAATAAGAATGATTGCTGATAAAAAACAGATGTTCACGCAATATGGCGGAGCAAGACCATTTGGAATTGCATTGCTTTTGGGAGGAGTTAATAAGGGGCAGTCTCATCTTTATACGTCTGAGGTTACTGGCAATTTCTTTGCATATAGGGCAAATGCGATAGGCGAGAATGACGAGAAAATAAAAGAAATATTAAGAAAGGACTATAATGAAAATATGACAATTGAAGAGGGCATTAGATTCTGCTTTAAAATATTTAAAGATATTCTTGAAAAGAATTTTAACGTTGAAAGGTTTGATGTCGGCTATGTCAAAATCGCTGACAGCAAGCTTGTCAGGCTGCATGGCGATGATTTAAAAAAGTATACTAAATAGTGTATTTTACTCATAAAAGCGTAATAATGTTCTGCTTAAAACATAATTATCTCCCTCTACAACTTGATATAATCATACTGCTAAAAGTTCTTTCTGCTAATCTCTCAACCTGTTAATAGACCTTAAAGACTTTTCTGAAAATTATTGAAAAGACTAAAGTCAGAATAATATAGGCGAGAAGCCAATTCATGAAACCGAAAATCTTTACTACATGAATAGTGAAATAATCGCCAAACCATCTTATAAAAAGGATAAAAGGAATTGATGTATAAATAACCGGGCGCATAGTTATCGGCATTGCCTTAAACATTAATTCCATGGATTTCTTTGACAATTCCATCTGCTTTCCAGGGCTTTCTTTGGCAAGTTTCATTTCTTCCTGCACTAGCTTTTGTTCTTCCTTTATTGTTTTCAAGGCAGATTGATCAGTAGCATATTTTTGCAATAAAGTTGTTATTAAAGTAATAACTGCTGTAAAAATTAAAAATCCTATTGAAATATTCCAATCAAGAAGCCAGCCGGCTGTAGGGTTCATGGCCAAATGGACAGAAGTTTTTATTATTGGAACCTGATCCCAGAGAGTTGCGACTGCCAATCCGAGAATCATTATTATAAAAATCAAGCCCATGCCTTTCATGCTTTTATATATGACAGAGGTTTTTTAAACCTAGGTCTTATGCTAAAATTATTTATTCTATAATCTTCTTTAACGCAGGATGCATGTCAACTGCGTGCTGCTGCGCGATGTTTGTATAAAGCTGGTACATAATCATAACTGCAAGAAGTATTGCTGTTCCAGAAGTTAGGGCTCCGAGAAAATCTGCGAATGCTGAAAGGGCTCCGACTGCCAAGCCACCCATGATGGTAAGGGGCAATATATATCTCTTAAGTATTGATTCCAAAATTCTCTGATCCTTTCTGAAGCCTGGAATTTGCAAACCAGAAGCAAGGATTTTTTTTGCTTGGGAAGCCTCATCCATGCCAGATGTTTTTACCCAAAGGACTGCGAATAAAGCAGAAAATGCCATGAAGAAAATTAAGTGAGTAATGCTTTGCAATATATGAGAGTTCTGGAGACTGCCCCTGATCACACCTTCTAAGATATTTGTGTTGCCGACCCAAAATGCCAAGCCAGAAACTGGCTGACCTTGAGAGAAGCTGCCTAAAAATGTCGGATGGCCAAGCCAGTTTTCAATGAGACCTGCGAAGAGCTGTAAATTAGCAAGAAGAGCTGCGACTAAAATTACTGGAATGTTTGAAGCGTAGAAGAATGCAAGTGGCCACTTAATTCCGTATCCTCTAAGCTTTTCATAGCTCAAAGGAATCTCAACCTTTAAGCTTTGCGCCCAGACAACTGCCAAGAAAATTATTGCTGTAACTACAATGACTGCAAATGCTGCAAGAGCCTCTGCCGGAGTTCCATTAATAAAAGATTGCAAGATTACTAAAATCTTACCAGCGCAAGGAGTGTTTGAGAAGTTAGCCAGGCAATTCTCGCCTGCTGTTCCTATAAACTGGAATAATCCTGCAAAAAGGCGCCAAGCAACGCCTGCAACTATAAATATTGAAGTTCCAGAACCTAAACCCCATTTCGTTGTAACTTCATCCATGAACATTATTGCCAGACCACCAAGAATAAGCTGGACAATAAGGATCCAAGTGAGGCCTGGAACTGCCTGCAAGCCGCCCATAACTACATAAACAATTGATTCAAAAAGTATAAAGAATAAAACGCCTAATTTTTGTATTCCCTGAAAGTATTTTTTTCCTTCTGGTGTTGTTGTATCTATCCTTAATATTCCTGCGCCGACTAATAATTGCAAAACTATTGAAGCCATAACTATTGGGCCAATACCTAAACTGATTATACTGCCAAAGTCAGTTCCTAAAATGATGGCAAGATACTCAAATCTGTCTAATGAATTCTTTGCCAACCCATAAAGAGAAATATTAGCAAGAATAAAAAAGGCAAAAAGAATAATAAGAGTCCATTTTAATTTTGCGTTGAAAGAAAGTTTTTTCTCAACAGGACGCTTTACCTCTGGGAGATTATAAAAGAGTGCTTTAATGTCCATTTTTTAAATAATAGAAAGAGGTTTTTAAAAGTTAGTATTAGAAAATATCTCTTATCCTTATATTGGTAACTTCTTTATGTGTTTCTGCCATTTCGGAAGATAAGATTCCATATTGGTTTGCAAGATGTACACACATTCCTATCGAGTATTTCAACTCTTCGGAAAAATCCCCAACAAATTTATAATCAATAGGAATCCTTTGCGGATGTTTTGAAATAAATAAAAGCGTTTCTCTCCATACATCAAGATACGGATGAAAAAGTTTATTTACTGGAACAAAATCTATGTCTATTCTTTTATCATCAGGATACATATATTCATCAAAGTGACTATAAAAACCACGCAGACTTATTTGAACAGGCTGTAAAGTGCAAATCAATTGAGGAAGCGAAGTCATAGTCAATATAGGTACAATTATTTTTTAAAGATATATGTAAGATAATCTATATATAGATTTTATTTAACTAAGACGATCTCGCCGCCCGCTTTCTTAACTCTTTCTCTGGCTCCGGAAGAAGCTGCTGATGCCTTGATTTTAATCTTTGTTTTTAAATCTCCTTCTCCGAGTACTTTATATCCTGTTAAATCCAAGTAATTATCAACAACCTTGAAGGAAGATTGATTTTTTTCTATGACGGATAGATTAATGGCTTGAAGTTTTTTTGGAACTTTGCCTCTTCTTAATGTTTTATCTTTGCCGAAATAATTATTTCCGCCTGTCAGCTTGATTACGAGAGATTTTTTCTGGTCAGCTCTTTTACCTGTGCCTGCCATTCCAACTCCGCCCTGATTTCCAGAGCCTCTTGTTCTGGATTTTCTTCCTCTGTGGGCTGTTTGGCTTCCTCTAAAACGAGATGATTTTCTTCTTTTCTTTGTTTTCATAATGAAAACCTCCTTAATAACATATTATTATGTCCTACAATGACGGCAAGCGCCACATTAATTATTTTATGTGATAATGATAATTTTATTGATTTGATATTTATTAGATTTTGTATCATTTTACAACATCCTCCTGACAAGATCATTTATTTCCACCTTATTATCTCCTAAAACGCCTTTCCTGATTGGGAAATGCAACTTTGAATCAATTCCTCCTCTTGGAGGATGCAATCTAAAGAAAGGCTTAAGACCCAAATCCTGAAGGGATTTTTTTTCCATTTCTGTAATTATTTTTTCAACATCTATTTTCTTTTTCTTGTTAATTAATTGCGCTCGTTTTTCCAGTAAAAGAAGAAGAGTCTCTTTATTTAAATCGCCATAAGCAACAAAATTCCTCATTTTTTTCAAAAGCTTAAAACTAGAAGCTGAAGGCTGAAGCAAAACAGCAGAGTATTTTCTTCTGAGCCTTAGTCTATAGAGAGTTTCCTGGATGTTCCTTGGAACTTCTACTAATCCTGAAATTCTTATTACGATTATCATCTTGATATTGAAAGATTTGTTTTATTTAGTGCGTTAATGCATGCTTTTGCGACATTAAATGTAGTTCTTGTCTGGCCCTTTGTTATTACATAAATGTCTTTTATTCCTGCGAGCCTTAAAATCTTCTTGCACTCATCTCCTATGACAAGACCTGTGCCTCTAGGAGCAGGAATAAGCTTTATTCTTACAGAGCCGCATTTTCCCTCGACAACGAAAGGAGTGGTATGCGGTTCATTTCCAGACATTTTTTCTTCAGGATTTTCATAGCCTAAAGTCACTTTAATTATATTTAGCTTAGCGTTTCTAAGAGCTTTTTCTCTGGCAGGAAGAGTTTCTTTTGCCTTTCCATATCCAATGCCAATATGGCCTTTTTTATCTCCGACAACAGCCATGCATGAAAATGTAACAACATTGCCTTCCATTGTCTTTCTTTGAGTCTGGCGCCATGCCCTTCTTTTTCCGCCGCCAAATTTTCCTTTTGCCTGTCCAATTAATAAAAGATCGGAATCTAAATGCAAGAGAGAACTAACTATTTCTGCCTCAAGTATTTTCCTTCCTGAAGCAAGAATTGAATCAATATTTTTCTCCTTGCCCTCTTTTACTAATTTTCCTATTTTTGTCTTTGGAACCCAAGAGTCTAAGGATTTTTTCTGGGCTTCTGCCTCAAATGCAGCTCTTGATTCTGCTTTTGTCAGGCGCTTTTTAGCTAGTTCCTCTTGAATAGGAGACTCAAGAATCTCAGGGGCAATGGCTTTCTCTAAATCCAGTTTTTCAACTTCTTCTGGTGTTGGCTCTATCAAATCTTTGGGTTTGTTTTTTGTCTCTTTTTCTGCCATTTTATACTTTATCCTTTAGTTTATCTATAAGATTAGATAATTTCCTGTTTGAGCTTATAAATTCTATAGACGGCAAAGAGTCTTTACTATGAGGAACGGAAAGGCCTGCGTCCAAAACTCCTTTCAAAACAGCATAAATTCTTGAGTTTTTGACATTCCTGTGCATGCCAATGTCAAGAACAGCTTCTTTTACTTTGCTGGAAGCTCTTCTGCCAATCATCAGGCCAAGAATGTAAGCAGCGGGAAGACTCTTTAAACTTCCTCTTAATTCTTGAGGCCAGCCTTTTGCAAGCAAATCTTTGGAAGTTCCGTGAATTATAACTTTATCCTGTGCGATTGAGCTTTCAACAATCTGCGCTATTATATATCTATTAGTCTTTCTTATAATTAAGCGAGGCTTTCCTGATTTAAGCAGAGCTAGTCTTGCCCTATAATCTGTTTTTGCTTCTATTCTTCTTCTTTTTGGTATTTTTTTCATGTTAATTGAGAAACTCTTTCTTTAAGATGAGCCTTGCTTTTAAAACGAGATGCTTTTATTTCTTTTCTCAAAGAATAATAATTTTCCCTTGAAAGCTTGTCTTGCCTCCTTAATTCGGCAATGAAAGACCTAAGCTTTCTTGTCAGTAAAATATATTCTCTTTTTCCTTTCTTTGAACTTTTTCTTATACTTCCAGACCTTCTTCTTGTTTTTCTTTTCTCTATTTTTCTCCTGCCATTTAATTCTTTGATATATATTGTTCCTGAGGCAAATAAATCTCTAATATCTTGTCTAGTGATTGCTTCTTTTATTTCAGCAAGCCTTTCGAGATTGAAAGCCAATCTGTTTTTTCCAACTCCTAAAGTTTTTGCTGCAAGTATTTTTTTCTTTTTTAATTCCATTTTTTTCCCCTGAGATTTGCTATTGTAATGCCAAGTTCATTGGCTTTTTTGATTATCTCAATTCTTTTTTTTGCACCGACTGACCTTGCGATTATAATAATATTTTCCTTAGAATTAGCTTTAAACAACTCAGAAAGATTATGAATTAACATTGGAATAAGACCGGATACTCTGCCTAATGTTGCTTTTGGATTTGCAAATCCAACTCCTGGCTGAACTGGATAGCTGAATCTTTTCAATCTTGTCTTGTTATGCAGACCTCGAGGCTTTCTCCATTTCTGAAGCTTTCTTCTTTTCTTGCCCAGCCTCAATAATCTAATTGTGTCTGCCCTGTAAAATTTTGGTATTTTTTTATGCATTTTATTCTCTCCCTGGCTTTTCTATGATGAAAATGCCATCTTGGAATATTCTCTTGTCCCTGTTTTTTATTTTTGTTGCTTTCTCTATATTTGCAGCTGTTTGCCCTGCTGCTTCCTTATCATGGGAAGACAAAGCTATTTTAAGGCCTTTTATTTCAACATCCACGTCTGGAAGAATTTTTGCCTTTCTTTGAACTTTCTCCCCTAAGAAATTACTTATAATTAGATTTCCTGATTCCAATTTGAGAGTCATTGGAAAATGGACATTGCACGCTTCTAACTTATAAGTAAATTTCTTCTGCAATCCGGAAAAGAGATTTCTTATATGGGCGGCATAGGATTTTATCACTTTTAACTCCTTTTTTGTTCCCTTAGAAGATTCTAATAATATATTACTTCCTTCAACTTTAATATTAACTCTCGGTAAGTCTATTGCCTTTGAGAACTCGGAAGAATCCTTTCTGCACTTTATTACTTTATCTGAAATAGAACATTCAATCCCTGCTGGAATTTCCAAAATCTCTTTAATATTTTCCTTCATTTTAGTAAAAATAAGCTATTAAGCTGCCTCCTATTTTCTTGTCAATGGCAGTCTGATTAGTCATTAATCCAGAGGAGGTTGAAATAATTAAAATTCCTATATCCTTTGCTGGAAGATAACGCTTTACGTACTTTTCTATCTCTTCAACTTCAACGACAAATCTTGGCTTGATGGCATTGCATTCAACGAGAGAGCCAAGTTCAATCCTAAGCTCTCTGTCTTCAATCTTGTAGCTCTTTACATAGCCTTTAAGCTTGGCTATTGCTAAAACTGAAAGCAAAAGCTTGGAATACCTTTTAACCAAAAGCGGGCTTTTTCCAGCTCTTCTTGCATTCATCATTTGATTCAAAGCGTCAGCAACTATATCTTGGCTCATGTTAACTATATTTTTTGAAACCGATTTCTTCTGCTATCTCCCTAAAGCATTGGCGGCATAAATTTAAATTATATTGGCTTAGATGGGCTCCAAATCGATTACATCTTTCACATTTTTTCTTGGCAATTCCAAATTTCCTGTCCTTTGGCTTATTAAATTTAAGAAATTTTTGCAATATAGCCGGCTTGTTTTTAATCTGCTTTGTAATTTTGTTCCAGTCGCTTGCTGTCATTTTTCTTCCTGGACGAATTTCGTCTTGTACTCCTTTTCCATAAATTTAATTATTTCTTCCTTGGAAATATGCTGTTTTTTTGGAACAGAAGAGGATTTTATTTTTTTTCTTTTTACTCTTAGGCCTTTTCTGACAAAAACGACAGTAACATTTAATCCTCTTATTCCTATATCTCTTTGATATTCAGTTCCTGGAATCTCAATGTATTCTTCAATGCCAAATGAAAAATGATTTTCTGAGACTTGCTTTTTCTTTAATTTATTATCTATTGCCCCTAAAAGCCTTTTCAACAAATCTATGGCTTTTTGATCTCGTAATGTAACTCTTACGCCAACTTCCAAGCCAGGATTGACATCAAAATCAGGTATTCTTTTCCTGGAGGCAATTACCTGGACTTTACTTCCTGAAAGCATTTCTAAAAGTTTTTTTGCTTTTACTAAAGCGTCAGCAGTAGCTCCTGAACTGAGAAGAACTTTTTCTATAAAAACAGAGCGCATTGGGTTTTCTTCATTTCTAGATTCTTTCAAAATAAGTTTAGTTTTTGCAGCCATTTTAAATAACTATTAAATCGGATTTATCCAAGATAGCCTCCTTGCTGTCTAGCTTGATTTTTGCTTTTGAATCTACTAAATCCAAAATCTTTCCTTTTTGGCCTATATATTTCCCTGAAAAAATAAAGGCTTCTTTTCCCTTTTCGAAAGCAGAATGCTTTTTTATCTTTCCATTTGAATCAAGATATACAGAATCTCCGATGTTTATTTTTTCGCTTGATAAAACATTGGAGCCATCGTGCAGATTGAGCTGGATCCTGTTTTTTGGCAAAAGTATTTTTCCAAAGACCTTGCAAAGCCTGTCTTTTTCTTTTGTTTCCTCAAGAAAAAATTTTCCTGTCGGAAGGAGCGAAAGGTGATAGACTTTACCCGCTTCAAGAACATTGAAAAGCCTAATGCTCTCTCTATAATCACGGACTTTTTTCCCATTTATTTTTAAAAGCCCTGATTTGATTATTTGCCTGACTTCCCTGGCAGTCTCAGCCAGTTTTAACATATCTCTTAATGCAATAACAACTGGAACAGAATCATCAAGATGAGACAAGCTCCTGGCTACATATTTCGTTCCCTTTCTCCTTATTGGCAACTTTGTTGATGTTGCTTGTCTAGTTAGAAACATTTTTTTTCTCCTTAATATCTTTTTTTTCTGATGCTTTCCTATTTAATGCACTAAGCCTTTCTTTGTCTTCTGCATTTAGTGATATTATCTGCAAGGCTGAAGACCTAAATGGAATGCTTGTCTTTGCCCCATCCCTTTTTGTCCTTTGAATTCCTTCCAAAAAAACCATGCTGCGCTTGAGATTAATAGAACTGATTTTGGCTTTCTTCTTTTTAGAAGAGCCGCGCATGACAAGCACCTCATCCCCTTTTCGAAGGGGAAGACTCCTCTTGCCATACTTTTTCCTCAAATCTTTGGACAAATGGGCATTTAAAAACTTATGTCTAATATGCAAGGGAGCGTTCCATATATATTTCCTCTGCTTTCTCGGCTGCTTACTGGAAAGCCAAGAAGTTGAAAATTCGGATTTCATGCTGGTGCGTCTCCTTCAGCTATTTTAATATGCCCTATAATTCTCTTTTTGGCCAGCTCATCTTCTAACTTAGACCTAGCTCTTTGAATAGCAAAATCAACCAGTTTTTTGTATTCTGGTTTAGAACGTCTCATTTCAGTTGGTCCGATTAAAATATTTACACTTGTTAATCCTTGAGTTGATATTGCATCGGCCACTTCTTTGTATGCCTCTTCTAAATTATCTATGATATTAAGATAATTGATAAAATCAGGGCTGTCTTTTTCCCTGCTTATAAATTCCAATAAATCCTGATTTCCCATAGCTACTTCTGTCAACAATTCAGCTCTTCTTTTAGGAGAAATACATTTTAGTGGCATAAAGTATTTTTGCGGCGTCATAGCACGTACTGCGCTAATTTGGCGACCTCCTTCCATCTTTCATGAACTTCTCTTGCTACAGGACCTTTAATCATCGTACCTTTCGGATTTCCTTTTTCATCTTTTAATAAAGCGACAGCATTATCTTCAAAACAAACTCTTTCTCCAGTTCTTCTTTTGTAAGGCATTCTTTGCCTTATAACTATGGCATCAAAAACCTGGCCTTTCATCTCTGGCTTTCCTGCTCTAACAGATACTTTAACCCAATCAGCAACTTTTGCAGTTTGCTGCCTCCCTTTCTTTGACTTTCCATGCTTCACAGAAACAATCTTTACAATTCTGGCTCCGCTATTATCTGCTGCCAGAACCTTGCTTCCTAAATTTAATCCTCTTGTAACAGAGGCGCTAATGGCTTTCATTTTGATGCCTCCTTTTTAAAAATGGTGAAGAAACATTAAATTCAACTATACAACCTGGCCTAAAATTGGAATGCAAAGCTAATCTCCTTGTTTCATAATGTGGATGCGGAGTTAGATATAATACTTTAACTTTAGCAGGACAAAATTCATCGTAAGATCTTTTTTCACCATCTACAATTTCAACTATTTTTCCTCTGCTTGTAATAACCATGTTATTAAAGCCCGCGTTATTATTAATATGAGCATGAGCATGTTCTAAACTTCTAAATTGAACTCTAGTTTGAGTATTCATCTTTTACTTCCTCCTTGATTAGAATGACTAGTTGCTTGGATATTATTAACTGAATTATTTGAAGATTTTAGTTTTTCAATAACTACATGATGGATAATTTTGCTTAATGGCCTGCATTCCTGAACTTTAACTAAATCTCCGATATTTACTTCAATAGAAGAAGGCAATCTTGCGTGAATTCTTATTTTTTTCTTGAAGAAGCGCTCATATTTTTTTACATAAACAGTCCTTTCAAATTCCAAAACAATCCTCTTGGAAAATTTTTTAGTTATGTAACCGGAGAAAAAGCGGCCATGAGATGAAATTTTTGATTCAGCTCCTGCTATTTCTGCTGCTAATTGCTTCTCTTTCTGCTTATTTTTCTTTTCTTTCATTTTTTCTTAGCTAAGTGTTTAATCACTTATTGACTCTTCAGGAAAACCAAGCTTCATCAATAAGGGCTTAACTTGGTTTTTGTGATTCCCTTGCAGTTCAATAACGCTGTCTTTGACAGTGCCACCGCAAGCGAGCTTTTCCTTCAGCTGTTTTGCAAGTCCTTTGACATCAAAGTCCTTGTCAAATCCAGAGACAAGAGTTGTAATCTTGCCGTATCTTCTGGATACAGTTGTTATGGTTATCTTCTGCTCGCCCTTGGCGATTTCCTTAAACACGTCGGTCCCCGTTGGAGGCAAACCGAACTTTGGATCTATGTCCATATTTATTTCTTCTTCAATGCCTCCTGTTTATGTGAGGTATTGAACGTTAATAGGCGCGCAATTGCCCTTTTAATTTCTTTTGGTTTGGCTTTTGACTTATTTGCTGTTACTGCTGATTTTATCAGCTCATACTTAAGTTCCTTTAATTTTGCTTCCCTTTCCTTATCTGACATTTTTGATATAACCTTAAATTTCAAAAGAGTCATTATTCATTTCCTCCTTTCTTCTTCGCTGGAGACTTTGACTTTCCTGATTTTGCAGCTCTTTTAACTTTTTTCTCAGGCTCTTTTTTCTCCTCTGGTATTTTATTTTCATCTGCTCTTTCTCTTATCTGCCCTCTTAAAATATCATCTATAATTATCCTGTCATGAATATGGGCATTTGGAGGCAGTATTGATATTTTGATACCAACAACTCCAGGAACAGTAATTGCTTGAGATATTGCCCTATCAACAACTTTTGCAGGGTCCCCTGTCTTTTTCAAGTATCCCTGGGCAAATCTCCAGCTTCTTGCCCTCTCACTTGGCAGTTTCCCAGATAAAACAATTTCGGCTCCTAGCGCTCCTGCTTTCATCATCTGCTGAAGCATCTTATAAGCAATTACCTTAAATTTAATCGAACCTTCCCTTTCCAAAGCAAGGGCAATTTCATCAGCAACTAATTGAGCATCAAGCATTGGCTCTTTTATTTCCCGGATTTCTATATGTGGATTATCAAAATGAAATCTTTTTTTTATGACTCTAGTTAATTCATCAATTTTCTCCCCTCTTCTTCCTATGACTAAGCCTGGTTTTGAAGTAGCAATAATTATTTTTTCTCCGACAGGAGTGTATTCTATTGAAATGCTGCTGATTTTTCCTTTTCCTAACGCTCTTTTAACATATTCTTTAACACCAAGCTCTTCTTTTTTGAAATTGACAAATTTTTTCTCTTCCATTTTTATCTTCCCCTTCGCTGAAGCAGTTCATCTGCTCTTTGATATTGAGCATCCCTCGATGTAAGCACACCAATCATTGTTGCTAATGGTAAAATAAATAATACATCAGTCGCAAAGCTGAAAGCATGATCTTTCACTTGCACTAAATAAATATCTCTTCCATTTATATCTCTTTTTAGAAATGTGTATATTCCCTCATTTCTTGCATCAAATACAACATCTCTTGTTCTTCCTTCATAACCATACCTTATTCTAACTAACTCTCCTTGCTCTAACTGAGATAATTCAGTTCTGTTTCTCGGTATTTTTACTTCTTGTTCTTCCATAACTTGCGTTCTTTCATTCATTGTTTCTTTGCCCCCTCTACAAATGGAAATTCCTTGGATTTTAGAATCACATTGGTCCTTTTATGCCTGCCTCCGCCTCTTTTTGAAGGCCTTGAAGCCCAGCTCGCTGATGCAAAATAAATTCTTGTTTTATCTAAATCAAGACCATTCACAATTACATTTCCTTTAAGAGCTTTCAAAATATAAATAAACTGCTTTGAAACTTTCACAGGATATCTGCCTGGCTTTCCTCCAAGCTCGTGTCTGTGCGGAATCTCGCCTTTGAATGGAATCGGCCTTTTCAATTTTATCACTTCCTGCAATTCTGCTATGGCATTATCAATTTTCTTATTCTTAATAAAGCTGCAAATATACATGCAATGCTTTTTGGAAGCGTGTAAATTCAGGCCTTTTGCGATTGCTTCTTCTTTCTTTGGCTTTTCCAGCTTCTTGTCTTTCTTGTCAGCCTTATCTTCTACCTTTTTATCTTCCACTTTAGCAATATCACTAGGTTTATTATCTATTTTTTTAGAATTAGCTGTTATACTGCTTGTATTATTGGGTTTATTATCTTTTATCTTTGGATTTTTACTTGTATCTTCTTTCTTAGCTATTGCTAATTTATCATCTTTCTTTGTTTGCATTTCATTTCCTATTGCCATTTTATTTCTTATCTCCTGCCGAGCTCTTTGTGGCCCCTATTCCTGGAGCTCCATGCTGAACTTTTTCTCTTGTAAGGACAAACTCACCTAATCTGTGGCCAATCATCTGATGAGTTATTTTAATTTCCTTGAATGCTTTTCCGCTATAAACTGATATTGCCATACCAACCAAGCGAGGAACAACAATCATATCTCTTAAATGGGTTCTTATTTTCTTTTTCTGGGAAACAGCAGTTTCACATCTCTTGGTGAATTTTTCAATGCTGTCAAAGTTCCTTAAGACTGACCTTCTAGACCTGGATGGGAGATATTTTGCAACTTCTCTTACATCTAACTTCTTAAGCTCTTCCAGAGGCTTACTTCTATATAAAAACTCTTTTACCCTTACTACTACTTCTGCCATTTTTATCCTTGCCTCCCTGTTCTTCTTGGTCTGATATGACCGACTCTTGCTCCTGGAGGAGCATTTCTCTTTGCAATCTTTGATTTAATTCTCTTTCCTCTGCCTGAGCCAAATGGATGGTCAACTGCGTTCATTTTAACTGCTGAAGTGCGAGGCCATAATTTATTTCTTGATTTCATTTTGTAAAACTTTGCTCCAGCATTCACAAATGGCTTCAAAGTTCTGCCGGCTCCGGCAATTGTCCCAATTGTGACTCTGCAATCACCGCTTAATAAGACTTCTCTCTTCTTGGGCATTAAAACTGATATTTTATTAAAATCATGTTTTTTGAATACTGTAGAGGATGAGCCGGATGTCCTGGTCATTTTTCCTCCATCGCCGGGATTTATTTCCAAATTGTATACTTGAGTTCCCAAAGGAACATTTTTAAGAGGAAGTATATTTCCTGCTTGAGAAGAGGCATCTTTTCCAATTGAGATTTTTTGCCCGATAAAAGCGCCATCAAATGCCGAATTGTAGAAGATTTCATCTCCTGCTTTTATTTTTAGCAAAGGAGCAGTATGGCCTGTTGAATGTAATATATTAATTATCTCTGCCTGGCCTTCGCGCATTGGATATTTTATTTTGAAAATATAAGCTTTTCTTCTTACTCTATAAGTCGGAGAACCATGCCCTCTTGCCTGTGATATAATTCGCTTTCCCATTTTATCTTAACTCTCCTTGCTTGTAAGGCCAAAGGTCTGCAGATACTAGCAATTGCCTGGCGGCTTCGAAGAGCTTATGTCCACTTGGTATCCTGCCTCTGTGGCCTGATTGATCAGGAATAATTATTCCTTTTCCAACGACGAAACCAAGCGAAAAAGAGGAAGCTGTTAAAT
>CAYXTB010000012.1:0-19993 GCA_964468255.1 Candidatus Woesearchaeota archaeon
AAATTTAAATGACGTGCTTAGTAAGCTTCCAGTTTCTATAAAAATCGAACCTGCTTAATTTTTATTTTGTAATTGGTTGAAACTTAGGTAACTGGCTGCTGTTCTGCTTCATGCTCTTTCAGTCCAAGGTCTATTCTTCCCCCTATTTTTGCAATTAAGTTATAAAACAACGCACCAATTACAGAAGCAAAAAAGAACCCAACAAAGAAAACAAATGCAAATAACAGGCTTACAACAAACCACGCGCTTGTTACAATGTCAGTCTGAAATTGCTTGTCGGCAATAGTTATACTATCTGGAATTGAAGCAACACCCACAAAGTAAACCAGCAGTCCAAGAACAATTCCTAAAAACAGCCCAAATAAAAGGCCGAACATAGTGGCCCTTAGAATATAAATCTTCCGAAGCTCAATTCTTTCCATTTCTGCCATGCTTTAATAACGAAAAAACCATATATAAAACTTACCCTAAATCATTCCTCTCCCTGTGTAACAATCTTTCTAGCTTTTCCCTGAGGACTTCCTCTTCATGCATTATATCCTCAAAACTCTCCTTATCCAAATGCTCATCAATTTCTCTCTGCTTTATCTCAATCCTATCTTCTTCTGTCTTTTCAGGACTATGCAAAATACCTCTAAATTCTTGATTTGCCCTTGTAATTGCCTCTTTCAACATCATCTCCTTTTCTCTATATTTTGAGTTTATCATTGCAATTGCCTCTTCCTTCTCATCAATAATTAGATTTTCCATGTGCTTGATGAAATTAAAGACAAATTTTCTTCTTTCATCCTCAAATAAATCCTTGTATCTGGCAATAAGCTCTTTTTCCTTTTCTTTATATTCTTCCTGCAAACTGCTGATAAAGCCTTTTTTCACTCTCTCAAGCTCTTTTTCCTTTGCAGCATACCTGCTCTGCAGTTCACCTGCCATTTCTTTTTTTGCCCTCCCAATTTCGTTGGCAAATTCCTTATCAAGTTTCTCCCTCAACTTTTTTTCCTCCTCTTCCAAATGGTTTCTAACACTATCAATCAGCAAAGCGTCAAATCTTTTCTTTACTTCTCCCTGTAGCTCCTCTTCAATTTTATTCTCAAATTTCCTTTCAAATTCCTTTACAAGGCTCTTATACTTATCAGCAAACTTTCTCTCCTGCTCTGCAAGCCCGGCCCGCAACCTTTCAGCTAGCTCTTTTTCCCTACCCTGAACCCTTTGGCTGATAACTCCCTTTAAAGAATTAACAAAATCGTCAAAGCTAGAATCAACAGCAACTCCGACACCAGTATCAACCTTCATCTTTCCAGATTTCAAGTGCCCCTCAACATCTTTTCTTAAACTTAAAATTTCTTTTTCAACATCCGGAATATCTTTCTTAATCTCCTTCTTCAGCAGTTCAATTTCCCTTTCAAGCTTTGGAATTTCAGCAAGATATCTCCCAGCTCTTAAATCTTCGCTCTCTTCCCTGGTGCTTTCTCTTTCTACATAGCCTTTCAGCTCGCTAATTTCTTCTCCCAACTCTTTAAGCTTATTAACTCCAATCCTTGTCTTTCCCCTTCCAGCTTCTTTCTTTATTATCTTATGCTCTAAATCTTTAAGCAGCCTACCAATCTCTGGAATCTCATTAATATCCTTCAATTTTGCCTTGATTACAAATACTTCCTTCTCGAAACCTTTTGCAGGAATAGAATTCAGCTGTTTCTCAAAAGCCTTTAATTGCTCTATTTTCCTTGCCAGAGATTCAAATTCTTCCTTAATCTTGTTCCTCTTTTTAGCCTTAGATCTCATCCTGCTTCACCCCGTTGCTATAAGAATCAATGATATTTATATTATTCGGTCTTCAAAATGTCAATAAACCCACAAGCTTAAAATCTCTTATTTCTCTCTAATAATATGAAGCCAGAAATAAAGCCCTTATTCGAGCAAAGAATGAAAAAATTATTGCTAAACACAGAAGATCTTAAAAGATTTAATGAAATAATCCACAAACCGCCGAGAAACTTTATCAGGTGCAACACAATAAAAATCTCTCCCCCTGATTTATTATCTAGGCTATCAGCTAAATGGGCTGTTGTACAGCCATTTCCAGGACATCCAGAAATTCTCTTAATCAACCAAAATTTAAACCCTGGAGAATTAGGCAATGCCATCGAACATATTTTGGGCCTTTATTATGTTCAGGAAATTTCATCAATGCTTTCTGTCCTAGCTTTAGAGCCAAAACCAGGAGATTTTATCTTAGATTTATTTGCCTCTCCTGGCTCAAAAACAACTCAAACCTGTGCAATAATGCAAAATTCTGGTACAATTATAGCAAATGACCTAAAGTTAGACAGAATTGCAATTCTTTCATCAAATTTAGAGCGCGCTGGCGTCACAAATACAATTGCAACAAGAAATGACGCAATCTCTTTATGCTCCAGATTATCAAAGGCTGGTTTTAAAGCAGACAAAATTCTGTTAGACGCTCCTTGCTCTGGAGAAGGCACTCTTCGTTCCAGCCCAAAAACATTTTTGATGTGGAATCCTAAAATTATTGACAAACTATCAAGACAACAGAAAAAATTCATGGCCTTTGCCATGAAATGCCTAAAAGTTGGCGGCACACTAGTCTATTCAACCTGCACTCATGCTCCAGAGGAAAACGAATCTGTGATAGACTTTGCATTAAAAAACTTTCCAGTCAAAATTGAATCCATTTCATTACCCTTAAAATGCAGGCCTGGAATAATTTCTTGGAACGGAGATAATTACAGCAAAGAAGTTCAAAAATCCTGCCGCATCTACCCGCAAGATAACGATAGCGAGGGCTTTTTCTTATGTAAAATGACATTATTGGAGGATGTGGGGGAATGAATTACTTGTATCATATAGTCCCAGATAACCTAAAAGGAAAAACGCTTTGTCCATTAAACATTCTCAGAACAAAACATCTAGGATTATATAAAAAAGAAACAAAAAAATACAAAAAAAGAAAGCACGTAATGAAGATAAAAATACCCGTCCTCAACTGCACATGGAATGACGTTTTGCATTTCACTCCAGTACATCCATTGAAAATAAGGGCTGCATTAAGAAAAGCTGCTGGCCCTAAAATTAAATTAAAAGAAATAAAATGGTTTAAAATAAACACTAAATTATTAGATAAGAAGAAGACAATTGTATGGTTGGACAAAGAAAAAAAGTTTGTTGAGTTTGACAAAAATAAATTAAGTAAATATGAAAAAGTCCCAAAAGAAACTATTGTGTATTATAAATCTTGCTTTGAATCAAAAGAAAAACCTCTGCTATTTAACTTGATTCCGCATATACTATACAAAGGATCTGTATCAGTAAAAAATATTGAGATAATTAAAACATGAACATCCGATTCATAAAAACCAGCGAAAAAAGAAAAATCATAGAAAAACTTAACGAGCAGTTCGGCATTTCAGAACTTCCTTATCTGCTAATCCAGTCAGGAAAAGAAAAAATTAGGGCTTTTTCAGGGCATTTAAGCAAAGAAGAAATACTAAAAATTGCAGAAATAGCAAACATAGAAGTCCTTGGCTTTTATTTATTAAAAGAAGAAAATTCTGAGTTAAGACTTTCTCTTGATGCCACTAATCTTTTAAAAGAGCAGATAACAAAAAATATTGTTGCTCTAACAGACCAGCAATTCCAGCAATGGCTGAGAGGCTATGATTTAGAAATAGAAGCTCAAAAAGGCGTTGTTGTTCTCAGATATGAACAAGATTTTTTAGGATGCGGAAAATCATCCGGCTCTATAATATATAATTACGTTCCAAAAGACCGAAGACTTAAAAAGTAAAAAAATAAACTTTCTATGCTCAGCTTTTTAAACCCCTTTTCTCTTGAATAAAAATGACAGAAAAGCAGTATGGCGGAAATACTCCTTTTGGAGTTAAAACTAATCATGTAAAAACAGCTTCAACTATAAATAATAAACACATAAGTAAAACCTCGACGGGCGATGCAACAGATAATTCATCTTCTTTAACAAAAGAAAATATAGAAAAACTAAAAAAAGCAGGAGAAATAGCAAAACAAACAATAGCATATGCAAGAAGCATTATAAAAAAAGGCATGCCTCTGTTGGAAATAGCAGAAAAAATAGAATCAAAAATATTAGAGCTAAGAGGCAAGCCAGCTTTTCCTGTTAATTTATCAATAAATGAAATAGCAGCTCATTACACTCCATCTTTTGATGATAAATCAACTGCTCAAGGATTATTAAAAGTAGATATAGGAATACATGTTGATGGATTAGTAGCAGATACAGCCTTCTCTATAGATCTGGAAAACTCAGAAGAAAACAAAAAATTAATTGAATCAGCAGAAAAAGCATTAAAGGGTGCAGTTGAAAAAATAAATTTAGGAATCTCAATAAGAAAAATAGGCTCCGTAATTGAAAAATTCATAAAATCTTTTGGTTTTCATCCAATCGTTAACTTATCAGGCCATTCAATAGAGCCCTGGAATTTGCACGCCGGCTTGACAATCCCAAATTTTGATAATGCACAAGAAAAAGAAATTCAGCCTGGCATTTATGCAATAGAGCCGTTTTCTACAAATGGATTAGGCTCTGTAAGAGATGGAAAGCCATCAGGAATTTATCAATTAGAATCATCTGGCAATGTAAGAGATTCTTTCGCTCGAGAAGTCTTAGCTTTTATTAAAGAAGAATATCAAACCCTTCCTTTCAGTTCCAGATGGATTTATAAGAAATTCGGTTCCAGAGGCATTTTAGCTTTAAGAAGAATAGAAGAGGCCTCTTTGCTAAAACAATATCCGCAATTAATTGAAAAAGGCTCTGGAAAAGTTGCGCAAGCCGAGCATACAATTGTTTTAACAGGAAAGGAAAAAATTGTTACAACACTTTAGTCCTAGTAAGATAAGCGAATTCATATGCTTTTCTCGTTGATTCTAAACTCTCAAAAGCTATTATTTAAGGTTTATTGCATTTCACCCAGTATAAATAGGCCCTAATTCTATGCCGGCTTTTGCGCTCTTAATATAATATTCCTCGAGTTTTTTATATCTCTTGGCTGTTTCCGTTGAGACAGAAGGCTTAACCTTATTCGAAGCTTCCTCAAAATCTCTCCTGCTCACAGATTTTACATTAATATCCTTTCTCAAAGCATTAAGAGCTGCCTCCATAACCAAAGCTTCAATATCTGCTCCAACAAATCCATCAGCCAGTTTAATAAGCTCATCCAAATCAACATCTTTATCAAGCGGAGTATTCTTTAAATGCACGCTAAATATCTGCTTCTTGCTCTCCATGTCAGGCACATCAACTAAAATTATTCTGTCAAATCTCCCTGGCCTTAATAAAGCAGGATCTAACATATCGGGCCTGTTGGTTGCAGCAATTATTGTGACATCTTTCAATCCTTCCAAGCCGTCAATTTCAGCAAGCAGCTGATTCAAAACTCTTTCAGTCACTTTTGTTCCAGATTCAATTACTCTTCTGCCAGCTAAAGCATCAATTTCATCAAAGAAAATCACACAGGGAGAAACTTGCCTTGCTCTTTCAAATATTTTCCTGACTCCTTCTTCAGATTTTCCAACCCACATACTTAATAAGCTTGGTCCTTTAACATAAATGAAATTAGATTCAGATTCATTTGCAACTGCTTTAGCTAAAAGAGTCTTTCCTGTTCCTGGAGGCCCATAAAGCAAAATCCCTCTTGGCGCTCTGATTCCAAGCCTCTTGAATGCTTCTGGATTTTTAATCGGCCATTCAACAGCTTCTCTAAGCTTATGTTTTATATCATCAAGACCCCCTATATCATTCCATCTAATATTAGGAGTTTCGACTAAAACTTCTCTCATTGCACTTGGTCTTACAACTTTAAGAGATTCCTCAAAGTCGTCTGCCTTTATTATAATCTTGTCCAGAATTTCCTTGGAAATTGCAGTCTCTTCATCAAGCTTCAGACTTGGAATTATTTTCCTTAAAACGTTCATAGCAGCCTCTTTTGTCAATGCGTTCAAATCAGCACCGACAAATCCATGCGTCTTTCCTGCTAAGACTTCCAAGTCAACATCTTTCGCGAGGGGCATATTTCTAGTATGAATTTTTAATATATTTAATCTGGCTTTCTTGTCGGGGACGCTTATTTCTACTTCTCTGTCAAATCTTCCTGGCCTTCTCAATGCAGGATCAATCGAATTCACCCTGTTTGTAGCTGCAATAACAACAACTTTGCCTCTGCTTTTTAATCCATCCATCATTGTCAATAATTGAGAAACTACTCTCCTCTCTACTTCTCCCTGAACTTCCTCTCTCTTTGGGGCAATTGCATCTATTTCATCAATAAAAACAATTGACGGAGCATTCTTCTCTGCATCTTCAAAAATATCTCTAATTTTCTTCTCTGACTCCCCATAAAACTTGCTCATTACTTCCGGTCCATTTAAGAGAATAAAATGCGCATCAGATTCATTTGCAACTGCTTTAGCTAAAAGAGTCTTTCCTGTTCCTGGAGAGCCATGAAGAATAACTCCTTTAGGCGCTTCAATTCCTAATTTGTCAAAAATTTCAGGATGCTTCAAAGGCAGTTCAACCATTTCCCTTATCTTTCTTACTTCTTCTGTCAATCCTCCTATATCTTCATAAGTTACTTCCGGCACGCTTTCTTCAGAAACATCAACAGCTTTCGGATGCAAAACCAACTCAGTATTCTCATTTATAATACATGGCTGGGCTGGGCTGGCCGATACAACTGTAAATCTAATTTGTTGGAATCCTGAAAAGCCAAATCCGCGACCAAACAAATCATTTAAGTCGCCAAATAAATCAGGAAATCCCTCGCTCATTAAATCCTTCCTTCTCTGCACACCACCAAGAGCAATAATATCTCCTTTCACGACCGCTCTTCCTAGAAGCCCGTTTTTGAACATCTCAGGATCTCCCTGGACCATTATTCCATGCTGCGCAGGAGCAATCGCAACCTTTGCAGCAGGCTTAACATTAACTTTTTTAACAATTACTTGCTCTCCAACACCCGTTCTGGCATTTCTCCTTATTAATCCATCAACTCTTATTATGCCCTCCCCAACATCAGCGGGGTAAGCTCTATCAACAATAGCAACACTTTCTCTTCCTCCTTTTATAAAAATAATATCTCCCCTATTAAGCCCAAGAATCTTCATTAAATTAGGGTCTATTCTTGCAATTCCCTTGTAAACATCATCCTGCAGAGCTTCAACTACTTTCAATCTAACTTCTTTCACTTCTTCAGTTTTCATCTTCCATTGCCTCCATTTTTTACCTTTTTAATCCTTATTCCATTTAATTTAATATAACTTTTATTCCTGTTATCATTCTCCTTTATATATTCTTCTCTGTCATTTTCAAATTCGTCTCCAAAGCTTAACCTCAAAGTGCCAAAATCCTCAAAGCACAATCTAACCATGTCATCCATTTGTCTTTTCATTATTTTATGCTGGTCCTCCATAAAACTTAATATTTCTTTCGGTATGCTTATTGTATGACTATTCCCTACCATTCTTAATTTAACATTAAAAGTCTTTCTTCTTAAATCATTAAAATGCTCTAATCCGTTTAAATCAGCAGGATGTATTATTTTTTCTCCGCAATTCATGCATTGTACTGCTCTTAATTCCAAGCCATTTCTTTCTACGATTGTTTTTTCCATTTCCTTATCACAGTTCTTGCATAAAATCTTCGCGTCAAATATATCAACCATTTTATTTTTTTCTTTAGTTTGTAAATCCCATTTAGTATACACTTCTTGTATATACCTAGGTATATAAATATTTCGGTGAAATATTTATCTCTATCAAAGAACGCCAACTACAAATATTTATTAACGCCTTTTCTTTTTCCTAGAATATTAATAAAAGAGAAAAAATGACTGAGCAAGAAAAAAAACAAAAGGCCCTTTCAATTAGTATAAAAGAAGGCTCTGCAGCCTCTTTTTCTTCAGGAATTGCAGACACATATATCACTCCATTTGCACTTATTTTGAAAGCATCCCCATTACATATCGGTTTTCTAAACGCCCTTTCTGGATTAGCTGCTCCATTATCGCAATATTTGGGCGACAAATTAATGCTTAAATATTCTAGAAAGAAAATTGTCAGAATTTTCGTTTTTTTACAGGCATTAATGTGGTTTCCAATCGCTTTTCTTTCATATTTCTTATGGAAAGGCATTGCACAAGAGCACCTTGCTCTGATTCTGATAATAATTTATTCTATTCTTGCAGCTTTCGGAGGAATCGCATATCCAGCATGGTTTACCTGGATGGGAGACTTAGTCCCGGAAAATAAAAGAGGATTTTATTTCGCAAAAAGGCAAAAAATTACAGGAGCATTTGGCTTGACCGCAGTTCTTATAGGTGGTTTTCTTCTAGATATTTTTAAAACAAAGGGTCTTATTCTTCTTGGCTTTAGCATTCTTTTCATAATAGCATCTCTAACCCGTTTTGTTTCCTTCTTCTTTTTCAAGAAACAATATTCCCCCCAGTTTAAAATGAAGAAAAGAGATGAATTTTCTCTTTTCTCTTTCCTAAAAAGATTTGACAACTTTGGAAAATTTGCTGTTTATCATGCCCTTTTCAATTTTGCAATAATGATAGCCTCTCCATTTTTCGCAGTCTATATGCTTCAGGACTTAGGATTCTCATATACAATTTATACAATAATAAATATGAGTTCTGTCGTCTTTTCCCTCTTATTTACCCCCCTTGTCGGAAAAATTTCAGACAAATACGGCAATAAAATTCTTCTTTCCATAAGCACTCTCCTATTCAGCATAAATCCTCTGCTTTGGATTTTTATTAAAAGCCCTGTTTTGTTAATTTTTATACCTCAAGTACTTGTCGGGCTGGCCAATGCGGCCCTGACTATCTCTGTTAGCAACTTCACATATGACTCAACTTCCCAAAAGCACAGAGCTATCTGCATCACCTACACAAACATCCTATCAGGAATAGCAATCTTTATAGGCTCATTATTAGGAGGCTTCCTTCTGGACACTCTCGCTTCGGCAAATCGCTTCTTCTACGTCTTCCTGTTGGCAGCACTCGCAAGATTTCTAGTATCGCTAATTATAATTACTAAAGTAAAAGAAACAAAAAAAGTCAAAAAACTCCCAGCAGTCCATGTAATCCTTCTTCATCCTGTAAAATCATTTAAGGAAGAAGTTCATTGGTTCATGAGTTTAATAAAATAGAGGAAAGTTTAAAAGTTCTTATTTCCTCTAAAATCTATGTTTTTTAAGAAGAAAGAGAAAAAAGAAAGCATAAAATGTGAAAATTGCGATTCTCTAGTTAGCAGAAAATATAGTTTTTGCCCTCATTGCGGATACAACCTTCTTGACTTAGAAGAAGAAATGAAAGATTTCGGAATGCTCGGCCGTTCAGATCTTGTAGAAGAGGAATTGATAAAAAACTCAATCGCACAAAATTCTCTTGGCATCACAGACAAAATTCTTGGTTCTTTAGTCAACTCTTTGATGAAAAACCTGGATAAGCAGTTCAGGACATCACTTGAAAATGCAGAAATCAAAACTCTCCCAAATGGCATTAAAATAAAAATAGGAATGCAGCAGGAGAGAAAGCCTAGAAAAAGCAAAATATTAGACCGGCCTCTTACTGCTGAGCAGCTGAAGCGCATCTCTTCTCTACCAAAGACAGACGCAAAAACAAATGTAAAAAGGTTAAGCGATAAAATCATTTATGAAATCAATGCTCCAGGCCTTTCTAATGTAGACGATGTAATTGTATCTAAGCTTGAATCAGGCTATGAAATAAAGGCGATAGGTGACAAAAAAGTCTATGTAAAAAATGTTCCAATCAATTTACCATTGTATTCTCTTTATATAGATGATAGTAAATTATTTGTTGAATTCAAAACGCTCTAATTTTGATAAAAATGATCCCGCCCAGAATTGAACTGGGGACCTCTACCTTTCTGACATTAATTTTATCGTCGATATCAGAGTAGCGCTCTAACCAACTGAGCTACGGGATCTCAATAGTGTTAATAAATATTCATTTTTAAGTCTTTGGTTGACTCAACAAATCTGTCATACTTTGCCAAATGTTTAGAATTTCTCGGGTTTATTTCCCTAAAAAACTTATGCCAATTGTTTCTTCCACCAATTCTTCAGTTATCTCTTTAGGAAAAAGATTAATCTTCATAAAAATGATAATAACTAAATATAAATAAAGGTTTGTTATCTCTGAAGAGATAAGGCGCCGTTAGTTTATCGGCAAAATGCTGGCTTCCCAAGCCAGCGAGGGGGGTTCAATTCCCCCACGGCGCATTTTCATACAATTTAAAAATCCTCTATTCCTAAAGTTAAAATGGCTCTAAAAGAATCAATAAAGCAGTTCTGGGCTTTTCTAAAAAAAGATACCTGGCAATCCTGGCTGGTTTCCTTAATTCTCATAATAGTTATCATAAAATTTGTTTTCTTCCCTCTCCTTTCCTTGATCACTAGCTCGTCTCTTCCATTAGTAGTAATTGAATCATGCTCAATGTATCATTCCTCTGATTTTAATGAATGGTGGCAGGGAAACAAAGAATGGTATGAATCAAAAGATATAACCATTTCTAATTTTGAAGAATTCTCCTTTAAAAACGGCTTGAATAAAGGAGATATAATTTTTGTCATAGGCAAAGAAAAATACAAGCAGGGAGAAATAATAATATTCAATAGTGAAACTAAATATCCAATAATTCATAGGATTATTTCAACTTCTAATTTGTCAACAAAAGGAGATAATAACCCCTTGCAACTAGATTTAGAAAAGGACATCCAAGAAGAGCTAGTTATTGGTAAAGCGGTCGGAAAAATTCCATACTTGGGCTGGGTAAAGCTCATATTCTTTAATTTTGCAAAATCCCCGGATGAAAGAGGATTTTGCTCACAAGATAAAAGGGATAACTAATGATAATTAGCAACCGCTAAAACCACAAGCTTAAAATACTCTTTTTTATATAAAAAACAATGGAATTTTGCGAGAAGTGCGGCAGCATTATAATAATCAAAAAGGGCAAGGCAGTGTGTGTAAACTGCGGTCATAAACTTAAGAAAAAACTCAAAATAGAGGCTTCTGAGAAAATGATAAAGCAAGAATCTGTTGCCGTAATTAATGAAGAAGCAGACAATACATATCCCATCGTACAGATCGAATGCCCGGAGTGCAAGAATAAAAAATCATATTTTTGGACAATGCAAACCCGCTCATCAGACGAGGCAGAAACCAAATTCTACAAATGCACTAAGTGCAAGCACACTTGGAGAAAATATAGGTAGCTATATTTTCTCGTCATTAATAAACCAATTATTCCTTGTTCTAAAAAGCTTTAAATAACCATCTCAATTTCAAGCATTAAGGCCTCGTAGCTCAGCCCGGTCAGAGTACTGGACTCTTACTACAGTTTCTTTTAGAAAAAGAAACTCTAGGTAGAAAACTACAACAGCGGAAAGCCTGTAGGAGCGATCCAGGTGTCGCGGGTTCAAATCCCGTCGAGGCCATTTTATTTTCCGCAGCAAAAGAAAACGAAATTTACTGAAATTAAAAATAAATCAAAATGAAACTCAATGAAGAATTATATGCAGACATAGAAAAATACAAATCTTATGTAATAATAGTTGAAGGCAAGAAAGACCTCTTTTCACTAAAAGCTCTAGGCTTTCAAAAAGTCTATACTATCCATGAAACATCTGTACCGATACGTGAAAGAGTCGAGCAAATCGCGCAGATAATAGATAAAAAGGATAAAGTCTGTATCTTAACAGATTTTGATAAAAAAGGCAAGTCATTATACCTCCTCTTAAAATCACTCTTCCCCGAGTTTGGAGTTAGATTAGATTCTTCATTTCGCGGGCTTTTGCTTAAAGCACATCTTTCACATGTAGAAGGTCTTTATCACATGATTACACATTCTATTTAATATCAAGAATTAATTCACCAATCTCTTTATATTCTCTATATCATCTGCAATTTCCTGGCCTCTCTTTGTCAGCTTTATTAATTTTATTCTTCCTTTCTTCTCAAACATTACTAATCCTAATTTTTCCAATTGCTGCAAAATCTTGACTGCATGGCTGTAAGTACAGTCAACCTCTTTCGCCAGAATACTTCCATAGCGCGCTCTAGCCATTTTCTTTAGAGCTACCAGCAACAAGGCAGGCTTTCTCCTGAAAAAAATATCAAAGTTGTCTTTCATTTTCTATATTTGAATAACATCATATTCATACATATGATGTAACCTATATATTAGAAGCCATTATTCACCTTTTAAATCTTTCTGCAAATTTGTCATCTAACTTAGTAGATATTTTTTCTGGCTTTCCACAATAAAGAGACAACACAAAACTCATGACAATAATGATATCATCAGTTTTATTCCGCACTCTTTCCTGTCAAGTCCTCATACAATCCTAAATAGCCTTTTAAGAATAATTTAGTCTTTCCAGCAACTAGCTCAATTTGAGAATTTCCATTCTGAAAGGACTTTTCAATATAACTCTTATCATTCATCATCCTAACCGCCTCTTCCCTGCTAGTCTTAATTTTAATATCTTCCTCCTCTATTTCTCCTTTTCCTACTTTTATATTTCCCTTCTCCACAATAGCATTATAAACAACATTCTCAACAAAAATCTCTATCTTTGGCTCATCATCAGAGAAAAGAAAATTATGTAATTTATTTGCTCCAATATTATAAAGTAAATATAGTACAAAAGATTCATTGAAAGAAGCAACTGCCTGTTCAAACGCCAAGCCAGCAGCAGGATTTTGCAACAAGATAACACTTGTCCCAGCACTCCCTTCTCTATTTGCAAGAAAATAATAAACCACACCAACAACAATTAGTAAAATAACTACAATTATTAATGAAACCCATATCCATTTACTGCCTCTTTTATACATCAAGCATGAAGATAAATTACACTTTTAAATCTTCACTCTTTTTCTAATAACATAATTATAATATATCAATAGCTCGTTGTAGACATTCATTATCAAATATCTTCATCTTTTGATAAATATCATATCTTCACCACTCGTAATTAAAGCTATATTAATAAAAACCAAAGCCTTATAATCTCTCATAAATCCTTACTTTTATGGTAGAAAAAACAAGGAAAAAATTCAAAATTCTAGCAGCCGCTGACATTCATGGAAGATCAGAGCTGGCAAAAAAACTAGCTGAAAAGGCGGAAAAAGAAAAGGTTGATTTAGTTGTCTTATGCGGAGATATTTTGGGATTTCAGGAAACCTCTGGAATTCTCAAACCATTTAAGGATAAGAATCAGAAAGTCCTCATCGTCCCTGGAAACCACGAATCTTTTGCAACAGCTGACTTTTTAGCACAATTATACGGAGTAAAAAACATCCACGGCTACTCTGTAAAGTATGAGAACATTGGTATATTTGGCGCAGGCGGGACAACTGACTTCACAGCATTCTTAAATAAAATGTCAGAAGACGAGCTCTTCACAACCCTAAAAAAAGCCCATGATTCTCTCAAAGGAATTGAAAAAAAAATAATGGTAACCCATATGCACCCTATTGGAAAGCAGACAGAGCTTTTAGGCATTTCTGGCAGCGAGGCAATAACAAAAGCAATCAAGCTCTTCAAGCCGGATATTTTGCTGCACGGGCATATCCATGAAACTTCTGGTTTTGAGGAAAAAATAGGAAATACGAGAGTGATAAACGTCGGCAGGAACGGCAAGATTATTGAAATCTGAATCTGCGATTTTATAGAGCGGGGGACGGCGCGCGCTATTTTTTGCTTCTTTTTTAGAAAGAAAGATAGATTTTTATCAATCAAAAAATTTATCAAGCATTGCTCTTTTCAACTGAATAGACTTATTGCAATTCATCTTTAAGTTTGTAGAAGCACTTTTCTTAAAATAAGCATTTTCAACAAGTTTGCCTTCTTCCTTAGCAACCAAAACAGCAGGCACAAAGTCTCCATCTCCAGATACAAGAATTGCTTCATCATAAGTGTTTCTGAATGCTCCTTTTACCAAATCAACAGCCATATGAATATCATCTTCTTTCAAAACATAGTAGAATTTGTTAGTTCCGCTTATTCTCCTTTTCAATAATTTGCACAAAACAAGATGCATCTTTTGCACTCTTCTGATTTTATCAAAAAATCTTTGCTGGTTCTTGTATTTGTCAATGTCTTGAGTTATGTCGAGAGGAGCATTGTAATAGAAAATACCTATGATTTCTCTATCTCTTGCAATAAAGTTACAAAACTTCTCAAAATTGAAGTTTATAGCATCTTTTTCATCGCCATAAATTCTCTTTAAACCAAAATAGAAATTATTTCCATCGATAAATATTGCAACTTTTTTCATATGAAAAAACCCAGGTTTGGCGTGCAAGCCTGGGGCTTGTATATACTTATTGTAGAAAACTCGAGTTTTTAACTCTTTCGGCGATACGTTGGGGCAGGGGATTGAATGACAAAAATATTCAGGACAGAGTTGATAAGATTGAAGATAAATTAATGTATAATTCAAAATATGGAAATCCTCTTGGAACAGAATGGTTTAGAGAAACAAGATTTGAAAATTATAGAATTTATTATTTGATTTATGAGGATTTAAATGCAATTTATATAGTTGCTATAAGTGGCAAGAAAGACCAGCAAAAAACAATCAATACAATTAGACTTTTTCTTGAATTTTTTAGAGAAGAAATAGAAAAAACAGTTAGAGAAAACAATTCACAAGACGAAGAATCTTAGCACCCTACTTTACTCTTATTACTCTGCCTTCTTTAATATCTTTTACACTTCTGACTAATTGTTTTAATAAATCTACATCTATGTTTGCTTGCATTTTCAATCTTTCGTATTCATCTTTTGGTATGCTTATCATTTCCATAAAGAACATAAAGAAGTGAAGTTTTTAAGCTTTCTGGAAGTAACTTTTTTATTGCTTCTCAGCGATTTGAAATGTTCCAGGTAATAATGGGGCATAAAAGCCCTAAAACATCTATGATATACGTGCATTCAGCTTCTGGAGAAATGACAAAAGTTAAAAGCCCATTAGATAGTATATAAAAATGGCAGTAAAAGACTTTCTCCCACTAGGAGACGTAAAGCAGGCAGTTGAAAAAATTGTGCAGAAAAAGCCGAGCGTAGCAGAGCTTACAACAATAGAAAGCCCGGGCAAGCCAAGCCCTGCGAGCATGCTGGAAAATCCTGAGGAAAAAACAAAAAGGCCGAGGAAAAAGAAGGCTGAAAAAGCTTCATTAGAAGACACCAAGATAACTGAGCCAAAAAAAGACTCAATCCTGATAATAACAGAAAAGCCGCAGGCAGCCCAGAAAATCGCCCAAGCATTATCATCTTCTTCAAGAAAATTAACAGAATCTGGAGTCTCATATTATGAATTAGAAAAAGACAATAGGAAAATACTAGTTGCTTCAGCAGTCGGCCACCTCTTTAATCTTACATATAAAAAAGGTCAAAAAGGCTGGCCTTTATTTGAATTAGAATGGATACCTTCATATACAATAGAAAAGTCCTCTTTCACCAAAAGATACTTTGATTTATTAAAAAAACTGACAAGAAAAGCCCAAGAAATAATAATTGCAACAGATTATGACTTGGAAGGAGAAGTTATAGGTTGGAATGTTTTAAGATTCATCTGCAATCAAAAGAATGCAAAAAGAATGAAATTCTCAACTTTAACTAAAGATGAATTAAAAAGAGCATTTGATTCTCCTTCTTTAGAGCTGAATTGGGGAAACGCATACGCAGGAGAAACAAGGCATTATTTAGATTGGCTTTACGGAATAAATTTATCTAGGGCTTTAATGTCAGCCATTAAAAAAACAGGCTCTTTCAAAATCCTTTCAATAGGCAGAGTGCAGGGCCCTGCTTTGAAAATTATCGTAGACAGAGAAAAAGAAATTAAAAATTTCAAATCAGAACCTTACTGGCAGGTCTTTGCACTTGTAAAAGAAAAAGATTCTGTTTATAGCTTTAAGCATCCCAAGGATATTTTCAATGAAAATGCCTTAGGCATTTTTAAAGACATAAAGGAAGCAATTGCAGAAACCAAAAAAACCAAGGAGAAAATCCAGCCAGGGCACCCTTTTGATTTAACAACATTACAAAGAGAGGCTTATAGGATTGCTGGCATTAGCCCAGCAGAAACTCTCAATATATCGCAAAAACTTTACTTGGATGGCCTTATTTCTTATCCTCGTACATCCAGCCAGAAAATTCCAGAAGCAATAGAGCCTAAAAAAATATTAAAGATATTGGAAAAGCATTTCCCAGAAGCCAAACTAGCCTCAAGAAGCAAGCCAATAGAAGGACAAAAAACAGACCCTGCCCATCCTTCAATTTATCCGACAGGAGAATTCTCCCAATTATCTGGAAAAGAAGAAAAACTCTATAATTTAATTGTAAAACGTTTCATAGCCTGTTTTTCAGCAGATTGTATAACCGCTAATAAGAAAGTTACCCTTTTAGTTCTAGATAAAAAAGGCCTTCCCCTAATGTATGCAATAACTGATAATAAAGATAATAACCAAGACAAAATTGATGACAACGAGCTTACAGATAATAATATATCCAGCAGTGTAACAGATAATTCTTATAAAAAAGACAATAAAAAGAAAGAAAAGCCAATAACATTTACAGCTTCTGGTCTACAAATAATAGAAAAAGGCTGGACTTCTTTCTATCCTGTAAAGATAAATGAGGAAGACTTGCCGGATTTTTCAGGAAAAGTAAAAATTGATGAAATAAAAATTGAAAAAAATATGACACAACCTCCAAATAGATACACTCCTACTTCTTTAGTCTCTCTTTTAGAAAAAAAGAATCTCGGCACTAAAACAACAAGGTCTATGATTGTAGAAACTTTATTTGCGAGAGGCTACTTAGACGGCAGAAGCATTCAGGCAACTCCTTTAGGCATGAAATTAATAGAATCACTTGAGAAATATTCTCCAGTAATAATAGATGAAAATCTTACTCGTCAATTAGAAGAAGAAATGGAAAAAATACAAGAATCATCTTCCGACTTTGAAAAAAAAGAGCTTTTAGTTCTAGAGAAAGCCAAGCGATTAATAACAGATATATCAAAGGAATTTAAAGTCCATGAATCTCAAATTGGCCAGGATTTAGCAAAAGGCCTGGAAGACCATAGAAATAATGAAAAGGAAAGCAATACTTTAATGCCCTGCCCGTCTTGCAAGCAAGGAAATTTGCGCATTTTGTATTCCAAGAAAACGCGTCGCTCTTTTGTTGCATGCTCAAAATATCCTGACTGCAGGCAGACTTTCTCGCTGCCTCCGAATGCGCTGATTAAAAAATCCGAGAACAATAAATTGTGCGAAGCTGATAATTTTCCAAAGCTCCTAGCAATAAGAAAAGGCAAAAGACCTTGGGAGTTCTGCTTTAATCCACTCTGCCCAATAGAAAAAGCAAAAAGAGAAGAGTGGCAAACTAAAAAGACTGGTAATCAAAACTCGTCTCATTAAAAAAATAAACCCTATTTACCTTTTCTATCCCAAGACCTCAAGCTTGGCCTTACTTTAAGGTTGTGGCTCTTGCTTCTTAGTCCTCTGCTCTTTTTACCAGCTGAAGTTAATCCTCTCTGCGCCCTATTTTTATTCTCTGGCCTAGTTAACCAAGAGTAAACTGGATCATCAGCAATCTCCGGCCTTGTAGGATCTACCATAATGACTTCATAGAAATAATATCTTCCGTCTTTCGCAATTTGATAAGAATTTAAAACTTCCAGATTTTTGAATTTTCTCTCAGCTCTTATTTCTGCAACCCACTGATAGCTCATTTTCAAAATCTTCCTGACGTGCTGCTTTCTACTCTTCCTCCCATGCTTGTGCCTTGTTCTTTTTCTCCCACCTCTTTTTACTCTAACCCTTAAAACTACAAAGCCAATCTTGTCTTTATAACCTAAAGCTCTTGCCCTGTCCAATCTTAAAGGCTTGTCAACTCTTTCAATGGAATTTCCAGCCCTCCATTGAATTAATCTTGTTTGCAGCATCTCCCTAGAAGGCTTTTTCCACGCTTCCCTTAAATAATGATACAATCCTTGCGTCATTCTATGATTTGCATAGATTGCTTTTTAAAGCTTGTTGTCTAATGAAAATTATGGCAAAGAAAAACACATTTTACGTAACAACTCCTATATACTACCCTAATGACATCCCGCATGTAGGACACGCATATACAACTCTAGCGGCAGATATCCTGTCCAGATGGCATAAATTACTTGAAAAAGACGTCTTTTTCCTTACCGGAACAGATGAACATGGAAAGAAAATAGAGGAAGCTGCCAAAAATGCCAAAAAAACACCAAAGACCTTCGTTGACCATTTAATTCCAGAATTCAAAAGACCCTGGGAATTATTGAACATAAAATATGACAGATTCATCAGAACAACTGACGAAGACCATGAGCAAGTAGTCCAGATTATATTATCAGAAGTACATAAAAAAGGAGACATTTATGAAGGATATTACGAAGGATATTATTGCACTGGCTGCGAAGCATATTACACGGAAAAAGACGCTCCAAATCTGGAATGTCCAGTCCACCATACTAGACTAGAAAAATTAAAAGAAGAATCATATTTCTTCAGGCTGTCAAAATACCAAAAAAAACTTCTTGAATTCTATAAAAAAAACCCGGATTTTATTTCTCCAGAGCATAGAAAGCAAGAGATAATTAACAGAGTAAAAGAAGGACTTCAAGACTTATCAATCTCCAGGACATCTTTCAGCTGGGGGATACCCTTGCCTTTTGACAAAAAACATGTAACTTGGGTTTGGTTTGACGCATTGCCAAATTATCTGACTGGAGCAGGCTACTTGCACAACTCAAATATGTTCAAAAAATACTGGCCAGCAGATGTTCATCTAATAGGAAAAGATATTTTATGGTTTCATTCTGTAATCTGGCCTGCAATCCTCCTCTCCCTAGGAGTTGAACCTCCAAAAAAAATATTTGCCCATGGATGGTGGACCTTCAACAAAGAGAAAATATCAAAATCAAAAGGAAAATTCATAAATGTCCAAGAGCTAATTGACATCGCAGGAGTAGATTCAGCAAGGTATTTCCTATTTAGGGAGACTCCGTTCGGCCAGGACGGGGACTTTTCGTCTGAAATGCTAATAGAACGCCATAATAACGAACTTGCAAACAAGCTCGGCAATCTGGTAAGCAGGGTCTCAACATTAGCAGAAAAATACGGCTTAGAAACAGCTGCTCCTTTAAACATAAAGCCAGTATTAAAAAAAGTAGAATCTCATTTCAATAATCTTGAGCTTGACAAGGCTCTGAATGAAATATTTTCATTCATTGATTATTGCAACGAATACATACAAAATAAAAAGCCCTGGAAAACCCATGACAAAAAAGTTCTCTATCAATTATCAAATGCCATAAAAGATATAGCAATCCTCCTTTCCCCTTTTATTCCAGAAACCTCGGAAAAAATAGCCAAAACTTTTCGCTTTAACATTTCATTAAAAGCATTGAATGAGCCATTAAAAATAAATAAAATTAAAAAGCCCTCTATTTTGTTCGAGAAAATAGAAATTAACAATGACAAAGGAAAAATCCAGTAAAAAACCATTAGACAACAGCCAGCAAAACAATACAATAGATAAAAATAAAATTTCTTATAATGACTTCGCAAAGCTCGATTTGCGTGTCGGCAAAATCATAAAAGTAGAAGAACATCCTAACGCAGACAAGCTCTATATCCTTGAAGTTGATTTAGGAAACAAAGACAAAAGAACAATAGTGGCAGGATTAAGGTTAAAATATAAGAAGGAAGAATTAATAGGCAAGAAAGCTGTTTTCGTCGCTAATTTAGAGCCTGCAATAATTAGAGGAGTTGAAAGCAACGGCATGCTCCTAGCAGCAGGAGACGACCATGAAAATATTATTATTTTAGCCCCGGAAAAAGACATCAAGGAAGGCAGTAAAATTAGATAA
>CAYXTB010000013.1:0-16911 GCA_964468255.1 Candidatus Woesearchaeota archaeon
TCGCTGTAAAATTATAGAAGCCTGCCTGCAAATTTTGGAAGACATTATTAGAAGAGGTTACATCTGTTCCATTTCTTAATAAGGTTACACTCAAGCTATTTGACGCATTGGCAGACGCATTTACTTGGCTTGGATAGGATAAATTTAATTGTAGAGGTTGTGTGCTATTAAGTAATAAAGTTATGGTGCTTGACGCCTTATTAATAGTGTAAGTTCCTGTCTCGCTATTATTCATATTGCCTCTTGAATCATTTGCATACCATGTATATGAAAATCCAGTTGTATTCGCAGGCAAATCTAATAAAGAAACATTATAATCTGTTGCAGTTGAGTTTGAAGCAGTATAATTTATTTTATTAAATTCCAATACAACTCTTGCAATATCAGAACTATCTCTAAGTGTTATATTAAAGATATATCTTGTTCCTGAAGAATAAGTTTGAGGGTCGCTCGGGCTTTCTGTCAAAGCAGTTACATTAGGAGCATATCCATCAGTTATATTTAACACCCATCCCTCATTATCACTTGTATAATTTGTATTTCCTGAATAACTTGTATTTATTATAAAAATTCCTAAAGTATTGTAAGTCTTTTGATATGTGATATTTAATGAAGATGAGAAATTTAATTGAATACTATCTTCCGTCAAATTCAAGCTTCCATATTGCCCTATTAACAAAGTCCCATTCAACAAAATAGAGCTTCCTTGATTAACATTTGTATTTCCTCTGACATTATTAATTCTTGTTGAAACTTCCCCTGTTGCCTGATTAATAGTGTATGTTCCTGTTTCTGTTCCATTTTTATTATTAGTAGTATCATTTGCATACCATGTATAAATAAAGCCAGTTGTATTAACAGGCAAATCTAGCAAAGAGACATTAAATTGTGTTGTTGAAATATTACTTGCAGTGTAATTAACTCTGTTAAATTCTAAAATAACTGTTCCTATCGGAGAGCCATCAGTTACTGTTGCATTAAAGATATATCTTGCTCCTGATGAATAAGTTGCTGGGTCTGTTGGATTTTCTAAAAGAGAAGTTACATTCGGTGGAGCCGAATCCACAATTGCCAATGTTAACATCACGCTGAAATTAGTCGCATTAAACGCAATATTGCTCGAATTGTCAATTACTTTATAATTCCAAGTATAATTGCCTTCTCTTGGCAAAGCAAAGGATAAATTGCTTGAATTCAGAGTTCCATTGACACTTGTAATGTTTGTTAAAATCAATCCAGAGGTATTATACAATTCAAGAGTCGCATTAACTATATTTATATTATCAGTGAAATTGGCATAGAAGTAAGTTAGATTAGCTGTTACAGTGCTTCCATTTGCAGGATATTGTAGAAAAACAACAGGAGGGGTTAAATCCGCAAACACAGTTGCATTAAAAAATTGTGTTCCTGCGGCGCCCGCCGTAGAATTTCCTGCATCAGTAGAAGCATCGCAGAAAGCATCTGTTCCAACTCCTGTTGCACCTCCTGTCGTGGTATTTACCAATCCTACTACAGCAATAGTTTGATAAACATATACAATTCTTCCTCCTCCTCCGCCCCCTCCTCCGCAAGAATCAACTACTCCGATTGCTCCATCTCCTCCACTGCCCCCATTTGCAATAAGTGTTCCTGAACTTAAATTCATTGTTTTTCCAATTAAAATTATATGCCCTCCACTTCCCCCTCCCCCTCCCCCAGTATCAGTTACGCTTAGATTATTTCCTTTAATTCCAGTAACATTTATCATTCCTTGAATATTAATTACTCCTCCTCCAACATCAATTTTTATTCCTCCTCCGCCCCCTCCCCCTGGATTTGCTGTGTCGCCTGCTCCTCCGCCCCCCCCTGAACCAATTTTTAATAACTGATCAGACGAAGTTCCATATACTATGCCTCCATCACCCCCATCTCCTGCCGCACTATATCCTCCCCATCCTCCTACTCCGCCAAATCCTCCTCCAGCACCTCCAGCGCCATCAGTATTAGCAACTTTATCTGCTCCTCCGCCCCCACCTCCATTAGATGTATTAGCAGTTCCTCCAGCCGTGCCTGTATTTCCATCGGTTCCTTGTGTATCTGTGCATCCATTCGTGCTGCAACCTGCTCCTCCACCTCCTCCAGTTCCATTGCCATTAACTATGCCTCCAGCCAAAATCGTGAAGTTTCCATTTGTTCCTAAGCTAATATTTACATACCCTTTTCCTGTCGTGGTATTAAAGGGACATATATTCAATATTCCAGTAGAGTTAATTAAAATCGTATCATAATCTGTTATCTCGCCGCAATAAAGTGTAGTAGAATTGCCAATGATAAGTATTATAGGGTCAATTATGTGGTCTATTTCAATATCTCCATCTCTTATAAGAAGATCAAAAGCCTCCTGGCTTCCTTGCAAATTGGTTAAGAAAACTTTATTGTATTGCTCATTATTTAGCGAGGTAAACTCTGCAATTATTTCATTTCCATCAATTTCATAAATTTCTATTTTAGGATTTCCAGAAACTATTCTTGGATAAATAGTAATATCTCTATCATAAGTCAAATTTCTTTCAAATGTTACTCTGACATATTCATTATTACCTATTAATTCACTCCAAACATTATCTTTTTCCTTCACTTCTTCATATATATCCCTGATAAAATTCCTGTTTTCATCTAAATGCTCGGCTTTTGTTATTAAAATTATTTCAAATGTTTGTTCTGATAAGTGAGGCACTATCCATTCCAAGTAATCTATAAATCCATCTCCATCTTTATCTTTAGCATTAAAAGAAACAAAAGAGCTATTTTCTATCCAATGGATTCTAATTGCTTTTTCATTTCCTACTTTTATAATTTCGCTAATATTAGTGAATGCAAGGACATTTTTATATTCAAGAGAATCCGGCCCAACAACAGTGATCTCTTTTCTTCCTTCTGCATTTTCCTCTTCAGATGCTTGAGGAGCAGGAGTTTCATATTCAATCTCATATTCTTTAGCAAAATCATCAATCAAAAGCTCATTTTCTTCTATACTTTCATTTGCCAGGACAGCATTTGCAACTTCATTTGCAAATTGCGTAAGCGCAGTTATTGTATCCTTGACGGCTTTTCCTGTTTTATTATATTCAATAATCTCTTCTTCCTTTTTCAAAAATGATTTATCTGTTATATCTTCTTCTATGCCATTTTCAAATTTTGTGACAGTTATATTATCAGCAAGAGAAGGCAAATTTATTGACAAATTAGATTCTTCATCAAGAGAAATATGTTTTCTCCACTTTACCGGCTCTTCAATAACTATCTGTGATAAAAGATATGTTTCTACAGTTATATTTTTAGAATCTAAGAAGCTTATGTTAGTTTCATTTGCTTCAGCAGTAATATTCTCTATTAGCGTTTCATTTCCTATCAAGGTTTCATTGGCTGTTTGATTTGCTTCTTCTGCTTGTATTTCTTCTTCAATTAGTTCGTAATCAATTCTTTCAAGAAATAGTCCGGCATTATTAATTTCAATTCTTAAAGTGTATATTGTTTCGTTTAATCCAAATTCTGATAAATCACATGATTCCTCGCAAATTTCTAAGAATTCTCTGATTATTTTTTGCTCTTCAATTGTTTCTTTTTCTTCTTTAATAACCTCTGTTTCATTCTTGATTTCAGTTATTATACTTCCAATAATTTCACTATCATTTATTTTAGTTATGTTTTCTGCATTGTCAAATGTTGCATTAACATTTTCTTCTATTGCCACATTTTCTTCAAAAGAGCCGGGCAAAGACTCATTTTGAGAAGAGCCCGTTTTTTCTTCCTTATTAATCGCCTCTGCCTGCTCATTTTGAATATTATCTCCATTATTTGATTTATTTCCATCTTCTTCTTGTTTTTCTGATAGCTCATTTTCTGAAATAGCCTGTCCAGTTATAAATGATCGCCCATTGGAAGAAATATTATCCTCTAAGCCAGGACTTTTAGGAATATTATTGCTGTCAAGAATAAGAATATTAGTCCCGGCATTATATAAATAAATTTTTATTTCTCCATCTCCTTCTATATTTCCAGAAAGCTTTAATGATTTTAGAATTCCAGTATTTTCAATCTCAAAATCGTAAAAAGCAGATTCATTAAATTCCTGATTGACATTTTCAGAATAAAAGTTAATATTCTCCTTTATGGCAAAGCCTATCAAGCTTGGAATTCCATATGCAATAATCAAGGAAAAAATCCCAATCAGAACAATTCCGGTAAAAACAGAAGTCAGTTTACTTTTTCTCAGGCTTTTTTCCTCATAGCTTATCCTTTTTTCACATTCTTCTATATACTTATTATAGTATTCTATCCATTCAGGAATAGTCTTGCCTTCTACTTTCTTTTTTATGAATTGCTCATAATCAAAATAAGAAACTTCCCTGTCAAGGTATTTTTCTTTAAAACTCTGCAGCTGTTCAATCAGCTTCTTCTCATTAGAATGGCACTCATTAATCCTCTTTTTTAACTCATGAATTTTGGTGCCGACTAAACGGGCTCTTCTCATTACCTACTATATATGTATTAGCACTTTTAAACCTTATTATTTATGTAATATATACTTATGATTTATGTATAATTTTACTTACTATTTATGATAATAATTTATTTTATGATATTTTACAAGCTAAAAATATTAATATTTGAATTAATTGTTTTATTGTATGGATATCAAAGTAAAAATCTTTTTGGAAGAAAATGATATTAAATATAGGCTGCACAAGCATCCAGCTGTTTTTAGTGTGGAAGAATCAAAGAAAATAATAGGGAATAAAATCCCTGGATTAAGAACAAAATCTCTCTTCTTAAAATCAGAAAACCTATTCTGCCTGATTACTCTTCCAGGCGAGAAAAGACTCGATATGAAATTCCTGAAAAATTATTTTAAGACAAAAGATTTGAAGTTTGCTTCTCTTGAAGAGCTTGAAAAACTTCTGAAGGTAAGGCCAGGAAGCGTTTCTCCTCTTTGTATGTTAAATGCGTCTGAAAACATTAATTTAATTGTAGACAACGAAGTTTACAGCTCGCCAATTGTCGTTTTTCATCCAAATGTTAATACCGAATCTCTTGAAGTTTCAAGGAAAAATTTCATAAAACTATACGATTCAATAAAATGCAGGAAGGAGATATTAGATTTTCCAGCTTAAGAAAAATAAAATGAGAAAGAAATACGCATTAATTTTATCGCTTTTACTCACGGGCCTGATTTTTTCCACTTTTTATCTTTTTTCTGCCAATCAAGCAAGCAAGAGGGAAAACAAGGAAAGCGTCCTCGTTACGAGGGTCATTGATGGAGATACATTTGTCAGTTCAAATAACCGGACAAATCGCCTCTTAAATATTAATACTTTTGAAAAGGGAGAAAGAGGCTATGAAGAGGCAAAAACATTTGTAAAAAATTACGAGAACAAAACTCTTGAAATTGAAATTCTAGGGAGAGATAAGTATAATAGGAATCTTGTCAGAGTTTATGCTCCTGATTACTTAAATTTAAGAATTGTCCAGGAAGGCTTGGCCTCAAAGTTTTTGGTCGATAAGTCAGAATTAAGGGCTTTTGCAGAAGCTGAAGAAAAAGCGATTAAAGAACAGCGAGGGAACTGGAGAAAGTCGCCTTATTTTGGATGTTTATCTGCCTCAATTAATAAAAAAGGTGAAATTGTTTATATAACAAACAAATGCCAGAATATTTCTTTTGACGGCTGGTTTTTGAAGGACGAAAGCAGAAAGAAATACACTTTCCATTTGAAAAATGCTTCTTATCTTGAAATTCATTCAGGGAAAGGAATTAATACTTCAAATATCTTGCATTGGGGGCAAGCCCAGAGCATATGGAACGATGACCGAGATACTTTATACATTTTTGACTCGCAAGGGAGGATTGTTTATCATGAAAGCTATGGCTATTAGCATTTTTTTCATATTCTTTTCTTTTCTTTCATTATCAGAAGTTTCCGCCATAGATTTTGATTTCTCTTCACCTTCAGAAATTTCATTGAACCAGGAGTTTACAGTTTCTATTTCTTCATCCCAAGATGGAAATAATTACGATGTTAAAATTTATGTTCATAATTCTACTGATATAAAAATAACCCAAAAAGAAATAATTTCTCAGATTCTTGATGCAGATAAATGGAAAGATTCATGGTATTATGTAATTTCTTCTTTTCCGTCGGATTTCGAATATAAGGTCAAAGTGACAGAATCAGGAGGCAGAGAAATTTGCGTTCAGCTTCGGGAAGCAGGAAAAACTTCTTATGATAAGTTGTGCAAATCAATTTCAATAAAACCGCAATCAGAAAATTCAAATAATAATGAGAAAGATAATGGAAATGGTAATCCAGTTGAGGAAGAAAGCCAAGTATCAGAGGATAGAGCAGGATTCCCGAATGGAGAAAATAATTCGCAAGTAACTTCAAGGATCTTGTGGCAATCTCAAGAAAATGATATTTATTATCAAAATTATTCAAATGAAAAAATAGTTCTAAATTCAAAATCTGGATCAAGAATTTCAGGAGAAATTTTTTCCACAAGGCAGGATAAAGCAAGATTATACGCAATTTTCGCTTTCACTATTTTTACAATTATTATTTTAATTCTTTTAGCATTAAAGAAGCTCTAATTGAATTGCAAAAACAGGCAGATTTAAATACATCTACCATTTTTTTAAAAAATGGAAAAGATTCAAGTTCACTTTATTTTAGAAATTTTAGGCAGGCCTCCTTCAAATATTGTTACTGCTTTAAATGGGCTTATAGAAAAAATAGGGCAGGAAAAAGGAGTCAGGATTTTAGAAAAAATAGTTCATGAGCCGGTTCATGTAAAGGATTCCAAAGACCTATATACAACTTTTGCCGAATTAACTCTTGAATTTGACTCTTTTGAAAATTATTTTGGGGCGCTTTTTGCGTACATGCCTTCAAATACAGAAATAATCAAGCCGGAGAAGATTGAAATGAGAAATGATTATTTAAATTTTTTGGCGAATCGTTTGTTATTAAGACTCCATGATTACGATGCTATCACCAAAAATATGATTATGGAAAGAGATGTTGCTATACAGAAACTACGTGAAGTTGCGCCCCATTTATTTAAGCAACCTCAAAATAATCAGCCAGTTAATGAACAGCGATTAAAAAAAGTAGAAAAGAAAAAATCAAAATCAAGGAAAAGCAAGAATAAAAAGTAATAAGAAGTGCTTAGGAAATCTTTTTTCTGCTTCATCTATCTTTTTCTGCATGACATTTCCGGGACCAGTTTTTTTAAATTTGAAATAGAGAAAAATTAGGATAATTATCACTATTCCTGCTATCAAGTAGCCAATCCATCTATTGCTTTTTTTGCTGCTTTCGCATCTTGCCATACAGCAGCTTCCGTCAAGAGTTTTTGTGGATTCACCAGAGCATGTTTCTTCAGATGAGCATATAAGCCCGTTAAGTTCCGCGCAATAATAATTGCTTCTGTTTTCCCTAGCTTCAAGATAGGGAGTTGAGACTTCACTTGTATTTTCCGTAAATCTTATTTCTATCGGCAGCTCAATGCTTAAATTTTCAGCTCTAGCGTAAATGATAGAATTTATTCTTTCTGGGGATTTTTTCTTTAAAGTTAAATTAAAGATATGTGCACTATCGGGCTCAAGGCTGATATTTCCTCTTTGCTCTATAGAAAAAAATTCATCATCATATAATATGTAAATATTCTCTATTCTCCTCTCTCCAAGATTTATTAATGAAATAGGATACCTCTTCTCCTCTTCTGAAATCAAAATTATGCTTTCTATTCTTATAGGATTAAATTGTATTGGCTCGCTATTTGTATAAGGAGAGCTTTTATTGCTGATTATATATGCAGGAATACTATAATCTCCAACTTTCAAAAATAAGAACCGCTCTCCCCTAATGTTTCCAATTGAGAATTTAACTATATTTTTTCCTGGCCGCAAGCTCAAGCTCCTTTCTTCAGGAAAATCAGAATCTATTTCAATAGACTCATCTTTGTTTAGTGTAATAGCGATTTCAAAATTATTTCTTGTAAAAACAAAGCCAGGCTCAACGGTATAATCACTTAGATTTCCAGATAGGGAAAAATTCTGCATAAAATCTATTTTTTTCTCAATGCCATTTACCGTCGTAGAAATATCTCTGATAATCAAAGTATAATTTTTAGGCGTTTCATTTAATGGCATTACTGCCCATAAATAATAATTATCTCCAAGTTTCTTTATATCATAAGGAAAAGGCACTATTACATTATTTCTCTTAAATTCTACTTGTTCAGGCTTGATTGGCTCAAGAATATTGCCAGAGATTTTAGTAATAAGCGTCTCTCCTGCTCCATAATTCTGCTTTAAGTCAGTTGAAATTGCTGATGCAAGGCCAAAGTTTATTATAAATATTAATAAAAACAAGGCAAAAATAAGGCTCTTTTTTATCACTCTCATACCATATAGAAAAAGATTAATTATATAAATATACTGCTCTTGCTCTGCATTAGTTAAAAATGGCAGATATGTTAAATTTTTCAGTCCAAGATTTGGCTTCTTCTTTTTGGAATTCTGCGCCCCCGGAGATTATAGAAAAAATAGCTCTGCTTCTCAATTTGGGTAAATTTTTGGCCATATTAATTGTTATTTATTTTATAATAATAATCATAAGCAGGCTTCTCAACTGGAGAGATTCTTTCAACATTAGCAAGATAGCAAAAAACACAGAAGAGATAAAAGAAAATATTCATTTGTTTGTAAAGAGTAAAAGAAAGAAATAAAAGTAGATTATTTGCTCATTTCTTTCAGCTTCTTTAGAGTTTCTTCAAACTCGCTATCTTTGCTCGTTCTTGGCATCGGCCTTCTCAAAGGAGGCCTTACCACTCCCCCAGTTGCTCTTCTTATAGGCGTTCTTATTGAAGGTTTATATTGCTGAGGCGGAGAAGAAAATGGAGGAGTTCCAGGCTTTATTATGCTGGTTATTTTAGTTTTTCCCTTGAACTTATACCACCACACTCTCAATTTATCTCTGAATATTATTGCTAAGGCAACTAAAATTATTAAAATAATTAATACTATAATCCATACTAAAAGATTGCTTCCCTTAGATTTAGTAATACAGCAAACTCCTCCTACAGAGCAGCTTTGTCCTATATCCTCTTCCTCATTTATAGAGCACGAAGTTTTACATTCACCTCCGAATATCTCGCATGTATTTTCTTCTTCCAGGATGTTTATGCATGCATCTCTGCAGCACACTTCAGAATCCGAAGACCCTAGGATTCTGCCGTCGCATTTCTGATTTGAAGAGCATAAAATGCCTCCCTGTTCTACACATCTCGGCTCTCCAACTCTTACAGAGCAGCAAACTCCTACTCCAGAGCATTCAAAGTTTGATAAAATTCTGCCTCCCGCACTAGTGCATTCACTTCCTATTTCACAACTCTGTCCTGGAACAGCCCCACATAATGCGCTTCCTGTTCCAGTCCCTCCTGCTCCAGGGACATTCTTCCCCCAACCAGAATATAAAATAAATGCAGTATCTCTTATATTGTTATTATTCCAGCATCCTTCTTTTGTCTGTATACTTAAAAGATAGCTTTTTGTATTTTCTAATTCAGAAGCCGAGCTGCCAGATAGAGAGAGCATACCCAAGCTGGTGTCATAAAATCTGTTGTAAGACCCGCCGACTATCTCCCAGTACTTGCCCTGTTTCTGATTCTGGATAACTTCTGAATATTGGTTCTCTCCTGCCGTTAAAATATAAAGAAATGCTTGAGGGAAATATCTTTGATTGTTTTCAGCTAAAGCGAGGAGATACGGAATATACGCTCCTGTATCCCTGCCTGATTTATGCAAAGTTAAAGCCGCCCATAGGCTTCCTTCATAATCGCACGAATTTCCAGATTTAAAGCATTTTGCGCTGACTTTTTCACTAGTTGTTCCTAAAGAAGAGGCAGAATGCGTTCCTTCAGTTACATAAACTATTCCTCCAGCTTTCTTTTCATACAAAAGAGCAGTTATAAAATCCTGGTTGCATGAAATTTCAAATTCTTTGTCAAAACAGCTTTCTTTCATACTAAGCCAATATCCAGAAGCAGAAATTGAAAAGCAATTTCCTGGATTTCCAGACAGCTTCATGTCATCAAGGACATTTATTTTTCTCTCTGAATTATCATATTTTAATGTGCATTCTGCTGCTTCGTGATTTGCGATATCAATTTCCACATACCAGGTTAAATCGCTAGAAGTGGAATTTTTCGATAACAGCCATTTTTCAACTCCAGAGGAATCTCTGCCTATTCTTTTATAAGCCATTGCTACTTGAGCGCTATCTTTTAATTTGCATTCAGATTTAGGCCAGCATTCAATCCCAGAGGTTTGCTCGCTTTTTATTTTATCATCAAGATTTTTTTTATAGCCAAGGGCAAGGGTTGAAAAAACAGCCTCCTGCAAAGACAAAGTTGTTTTGTCTTTAACTTCATTTTCCAAGCATTGATATGCTTTGTCAACGCCAGCTTTAGCATCGGTGCTATCTAAATTAGATGAAGAACTGCTAGATTGGCTTAAAATTTCATTATTATTTGAAGAAGTATGATTAGTTGCAAAAGCCACAGCAGAAATAAGGACTAATATTATAGCAAAGACCGCTATCAAAAATGCTCTCTTTTTCATATATTTTCTATGGCTTGGAGATTTAAAAATGTTCTCAAGAACATTTTACCTGTTTGTTATTACTACCTTTTCCTTATTTTTCTCATTATTTCAGAAATAGGATTCTTTGCTTCTGGTTTTTTGTCTAGCAATCCAAGGTCCCGGTAAAAGCTCTGATTTTCATAATTTGGCGGCAATATTTTTTTCTTTTGCTTCAAATGCCAATTAATCTGGCTTTGTATATATCCTTCTTTCAAAGGCACCTCATTTTTCTTGTTCCAGTCTCTTATTTTTTCATTGATATATTCGGCAGGAAATCCAAGACTTCTATAAAAGGTAATCAGGACGAAAAGTCCTCTCTTCTTTCCATCTTTTATTCCTTTAAGGAGTTTCTTTATCGGCTCTGGAAAAACGCTTTCATTTACTTCTTTCAAATCAATTTTTATATTATTATCATACTGCTTATATTTCTGCTTTATTGTTTCCTCTTCCTGTTTTTCATGCTCTCTTTTCCATTCTAATGCTGCAGATAATAATCTTCTTGCCTCTCCAGATATATTTTTAGGCATAAAATCACGAATTTTTATTTTTAAAGGCTCAGCATCTTTTGGCTCAAAATTCTGGATTTCATCTTTTGTCAGGACTGCGCTGGCTAAAGAGGTTTTCTCATGCAAGGAATAAGGCATTCTGAACAAATGCCTGGGCGCTACTAATACCAAGTCAAATTTTGTATGCTCACTTACTTCCTCTCCGGCTCTTTCATTAAATAATTCAGGATATTTACCTGAATCAAGCTTATTTTTCTCATTCTCAAAATCTTTGCAGTACTCGCAGTAATAATAATCTTTAGTTTCTATTAATTCCAAAACTCCGGGGCATTTTTCATTCAAGCATCTTAATCTTCTTTCTTTTTGCTTCACGTCTTTTCTGCGTGTTGTAAGCCGACAGACAGGGCATTCATAAATGGCTAGTTGTCCTATAAGAGCAGCCCTATTGCAATTCAAGCAATAAATTCTTTTTTTCTCGCCCTTTTTATTCAAATTCATTATTTTTCCAGCTTTAATTCGAAATTCATCTTCAATTTGATGAAATAAGAATTCTGTTATAGCTCTTGGCCATTCAGGAAACATTTTTTTTGTTTCCTGTCCATTAAAAAAAGAGGGAAAAGCTTTTCCAGAAACAATAATATGAAATCCTTTGCTTCCGCTATACTTGATGCCATAATTCTTTATTCCATAATATTCTAATGCGATTGAAACTAAAATGGCTGCAATTTTTGATAAATCTAAATATGGAGAGTCAATATCAATCAGCAAGTCCCAGCCTTTTCTTAAAGAATCCATTTGTTCTTTTGTTATTTCCGAGCTTAATTCCAATGTATTAGTCCATAATTCTTCTGAAGAATGAAAAGAGGTCGCTCCCTTCTGGACAAGATTAATAATGTCACTTAAGTATTGCAAAGCATCAGGCCTTTTTCCAAATCCCTCAAAATACCTCGGCACAACTTCTCTGTCTTTTGCAAACTTTAATAAGGCTTCCTGCACTCCGGGATTTGAATAATAAAGCTTTGTTATTTTTCTTATTCTCTTCTCACTTTCACTTTTCTCTTCTTTTTGTTCCTTGCTCTTCTCGTCTCTTTCTTCTTTTTTCTCTGCCTTTTCTTTTTCTTTACTTTCCATCACTTTCCAAAGAAAAAAAGGTTTATAGTGTTTATTATGTTTAATTTTCATAATCTCAAATTATCACAACAATGCTTATAAGCCTCCGGATTTGTCAAATAAAATGCTCTTGAAATTAGAAAGCCCAAAACTTTTATCAGACATAATATCAATTATTTCTGAACTAGTTACAGAGGTTAGATTAAAGATTAATAAGGAAGGCATCTCTCTTACTGCTATAGATCCCGCGAATGTAGCAATGGTTTATTTCAAGCTATCTGCAGAATTATTTTCCCAGTTTGATATTGAGAAGGAAGAGATTCTAGGAGTTAATTTGGAAAGCCTTAAATCAGTTTTAAGAAGGTCAGGATTAGGCAGCTCATTGACAATATCGAGAGAAGACAATCTTCTCAAATTGAGCATTCACGACAGGATAAAAAGGGATTTTTCCTTGGCTTTAATAGATATCGAGTCAGAAGAAAAGGAAATGCCCAAATGGGAATTTAAATCAGTTATTAAAATGGATTCTGCCGCATTTTCAGAAGTAGTTGAAGATTGCCTTGTTGTCTCGGATGCCTGCACTTTCTCTGCAGAGCCGAGCAAATTCGTTATAAATGCCCAGGGCTTGAATTCAGCGAGAGCCGAATTTTCCTCGGACGAAGTTGAAATTTACTCGGATTTCAGCACTGCTCGCTTTTCCCTGGAATATTTAAATAAATTTATCAAAGGCTCTAAAATTTCATCAAGAGTTACAATTTCATTTTCAGATAATCATCCAATGCGAATAGATTTCCCAACTGGAAATGTAATGCTCTCTTTTGTCCTGGCTCCGAGAGTCGAGCAGGAAGATTAAAAATGGCAAAAACACTTGATGCTAAATTAATTGATGTAAGTCGCATTGAAGTCATTGAAGGTTTGAAATTTATTGATTATGAGTATGCAGTAACTCGCGGCTTAATTAGTCCGAGAAGGGGATATACAAGGAAATGTTCTGTTAAGCCAAAAAAGCTTCCTCAAAAACAGACTAGGAAGCCTGAATATCCAATACAACTCACAAATTACGAGCAAGTATCAGTTCATATTGATTTCTTCAGGCAGCATACTGAAAGATTCGGTGCAGAATGTCTTCTTGTAAAATTAGGAGATCGGGCGGCAGTCTATAGAAAATGAGGCGCAAAACACTATATTCTCTCTTAGGCGCTATTCTAAAGAAATTAACGAGATTCCAGCTTTAAGTATTGCGCCAGCAGAGAAAAGATTTCCTGTAGGTATAAACATTGAATCAAAAAAGGCGCATCTAGATTAAGAAAATTATGAAAACTTTCTTTATAATAATCTAGTTCTTTCCAATATGTTCTTTTTATTTGGATTAACAAGTTTGGTTCTTTTATTGCTTTTGCTTAAAGATGAAATGACTAAAGCCTAATTTTTCCAAGAGTCCGAAGGCTTTATATATCCTATTTTTCTTCAAAAATAGAATCTAACTGAGTGAGAAATAGAAACAAGAAAGTCTGCTAACTTTCAAGTTTCCAATTAAAGATTGAGTTGCATCGCCAAAATGAAATCAATAACATTAGAAGATGTCGAAATTATCAAATCCGAAAGCAGGAAGTCTGCAATTCTGGCCTCGTAAAAGAGCAGAAAAAATTTTGCCTAGTGTAAACTGGAATACTCTTTCAGATTTAAAACAAAAAAATCCTAGCCTTTTAGGATTAATTGCTTACAAAGTAGGAATGGCTTCTGCAATTGTCAAAGATAACACTCCAGATTCTATGACAAAAGGAAAGAAACTATTTATCCCAGTTACAATTTTAGAAGCGCCGAACATGAAAATTTTCACAGTTAGATTTTACAAATTTGGGAAGGCAGTTAAAGATATCATTGTCTCAACTGATAAAGAGCTAAAGAAATTATTAAAGTTGCCAAAAGAAATAAAGCCCCTGGATTCTCAAATTCCAGAAGATTATGACAATATTAGAGTTTTGGCCTATTCTCTTGCTAAATCAACAAATATTAAAAAAACTCCTGATTTGATTGAACTAGCCGTTTCTGGAGATTCAAAAGAAAAAAAGCTTGAATATGTCAAATCTTTTATCAATAAAGAAATTTCATTGAAAGATATTTTACAATTTGAATTAGTTGATATTAGAGGTTTAACAACAGGCAAAGGTCTTTCTGGCCCTGTAAAGAGATTTGGCATTACTCTAAAACAGCATAAGACTGAAAAAGGCAGAAGGCGCCCGGGAAGCCTTGGCCCATGGCATCCTGCAAGAGTTACTTTTGTAACTCCGATGGCCGGCCAATTAGGAATGTTTTCAAGATTGCACTATAATATTAAAATAATCAGTTCTGGAAATATAAATGAAAAAAATATTAATCCTCTATCTGGTTTCAAGCATTTTGGAAAAGTAAATACTTCTTTTATCATATTAAAAGGCTCTGTTCAAGGCCCTCCAAAAAGGCCACTTTTATTAACTCCTTCTTTTAGGCCCACAAAATCATCTTCAAAAGCAAAATTTGAATTTCAGGAGTTAATAGCATGATGTTGGGAAGACCTTATAACAATAGAACAAACTCGCCAATTAATGCTCAGCAGGAGAGAAGAATATGAAAGCATCATTATACGATACAAAGGGAGAAAAGAGATTAGAAATTGAGCTGCCATCCATTTTTTCTAGTTCAGTTAGAGAAGATATTGCTTTGAAATGTTTTGAAGCTGAAAAATTTTTTCTTATACAACCTTACTCAACTTATGAAGAAGCAGGAAAAAGACATTCTGCTTCTGGAACAATAAGCCATAGAAGGCATGAGTGGAAAGGGCATTATGGAAAAGGAATATCAAGGGTTCCAAGAAAGACTATGTATAGAAGAGGCACTCAATTTTACTGGGTTGGAGCTGAAACTTCGCAGGCAAGAGGAGGCAGAGTTTCCCATCCTCCTTCTGGTTTGCATAGAAAAAGAAAAATAAACAAAAAGGAAAAAATGATAGCATTAAACTCAGGATTTGCCTCTACTTTCAATCCCTCCATAATTCAGCAAAGATATTCTTCTCTTTCAGGAAATAAAGTAATCTCTTCAGCAGTTATTGAATCGCTTCCAGCAAAAACAAAAGACTTTTTTTCTTCACTAAAAAGAATATTCAGCTCTGCTTCTGAAATTTTAGTAAAGAAGAAAGAAGTGAGGGCAGGAAAAGGAAAAAGCAGAGGCAGGAAATATAAATCAAATGCTGGTCTCTTAATAATAAAAGGCAAAAATGAAAAGGCAAAAATCTCTGGCTTAGATATTAAGTCTGCAAGTGAAATAAAAATTAGGGATTTATATCCTTTAGGCCGTTTGACTTTATATACGAAACAAGCAATTGAAGAGCTTGGAAATAAGGGAGACAAAAAATGACTCAACAATTATTAGAGAATCATAGGAAAATAAGTGTTGATTTTGACAAAACTACAAGAAGATTTAATTTTGTAAACCCTCTAGAAAGCGCTTTAGCGCAGGGCGACATTCTATTTTTTATTAATAATGCTGATGAGGAGGTAGTCGCGCTCTCTGCTCCATTTAAGGAAGGTTCTGCTTATCCTTTATACGTTCTCGCAATACAAAGAATAGAAGGCAATATATTTCATAGCAGCTATACACTAGCCCAAGAAGGTAGCTCTTCTTTTATGGTTCCTGATTTTGGTTCAGCAAGAGTTCATTCAAAAAACCCTGCTTTTAGCTTCTATGACGAAATATTAAGGAGAACAGGAAGATGATTCTTAAGCCAATAACATCAGAAAAAGCAGTAAAAATGATTGAGATAGATAATACTCTCTTTTTTTCAACCGACAGACTAGCTTCTAAGCAGGAAATAAAGAAAGAAGTTGAGTCTGCCTTTTCTGTTAAAGTTGAGAAAGTCAGGACTTTTATCAAAGTAAACAGGAAATATGCATACGTCAGATTAAATAAAAAATTTCCAGCCATAGATGTGGCGACGAAATTAGGAATGATATAAAATGATAGTAAAAGTAAAGCCTGTTCACGATGAAAATGAACTGCCAAAAGCAAGAGGAGAAGCTGTGATAATAAGCTTGGATTATACAATGCAAACTCCTGCTCTTTTTTATGAGCATGACGACAGAGCGCACTTCGCTTTTTGGCATCTTAAAGAAAATGAAAAGATTGTTTCTGCTTCATCAAGGACCAGTGATTTGTCATATTTAGGAGGAAGATTAGGAGGTGTTGTTCTCCATGCACCTTATTCTCGTTCTTTAGAATACGATGAACAGGCATCTTCTCAAGAATTTTCAAGATTTTCAGAGATGCTGAAAAGAATGAATATAATCCCAAATTTCCAAAGCAGCATAGATTATGCTGCGCAACTTACTGACTCACAGCCTGCTCAATATAGCTCTATTGAAGGCAAATGTCCATCTTCTTTTGAAGAGCTTAGAGACCTTCCAGCAGGGACAAAAGTTAAAACAGTTTATCGCAATCTTGACAAATCAGAAATAATTCTTCCCCGCGTCTATGGAGGCAGGGTTTTAGATGAAATTTGTTCAGTGTATCACCCTAAAGAGAATTTTGAAGTTTTTCTAGCTTCAGGCAGAAATGAATTATCAGTTCTTTATTTAACAG
>CAYXTB010000014.1:0-15322 GCA_964468255.1 Candidatus Woesearchaeota archaeon
TCAGAACTTCAAAATCTTGAAATCCTTGAAATCCTGCAGCCTTTCGTCCTTCTGCTCAAAGCTTCTGACTTGGGCGTATTTTGGGCCTGTCTTGCAGATTTCTGCCATTTCATTCACATTTTCAGAATCTCCTTCAAGAAATATATCTACCTTTCCACCATCTAAAATCCTCAAGAAGCCTTTAACTCCCAACTTATCAGCGTTTTCTTTTATAAAGAGCTTAAAAAACATACTTTGTAAATTCCCGGTTATGAACAAGCGGGTTGCCTTTTTCATGCTCTTAAAAAGAAACAGGGAATTAATATAGTTTGTGGCGTTGCAATTATCTTCTGAATGATTCAGCTATTTTTCTATTACTGCTTGGGCATTTGTGGGCTTTCCTGCTGCTTTTGCAGATATTCTGAAAAGCTGTCTGCTACCAGCTTTAAATGTGCTATAGATTTTGGCTCTTTTCCCAGAAGCTTTGCTGCCTGCACGTCCATGTGCAATGGCACGCCTGCCAATATAGAGCCTTGCTCTGAAGCGTCTATTATTGCAAGGTCAGGCATCTTGCACTTCAATATGTCATGGATACTGTATTTCATATGCCAATTCCTTATTTTATTCTTCTTCTTTGAGAAAAAGCCCTTGTAATGAGAAGCAGAGAAAGCGCCGAGCATGTTTGACAAAGAGCCCTGCATTTCTAATTCACCATCAGATGCTAATCTCGGGAGAGAGATGACAAAGCTGTTTAAAAGAATGGAAGGATACATTATTTTATCAAATTTTAAGAACTCGCCATCCTGAATTTCTTGAACATCAGAAGTGTTCAAGTCTATTAGACTGACATTGTATCTTTCTGCAAGGCTTCTATATCCGAATTTTTCAAAAACTTCTTCTGTATCAACTCCATCTGAACCTTCTGCAATCAATATTTTTGCCTCTGGCCTTTTATTTTCCAGGCAATACTTAAGCACTGATTCTGTGAATTCTGCAGGCGTGTTTAGAGAGCTTGTATTAGTCAAAGAAGGCTTTAGAATTATGGTATTGTGCTTTTTCAGCTCGTCTGGCAATTTTATTAAGTTTAAGATTTTCGGAACAGAAAATTCATAATTCTGAAATTTTATTGATACTCCTTTTGCCATTCTTTTTTAAAATGGGGCGGGCTTTTAAAGATTGTTGTGATTGAGCAACAATCTTTAACTATGCCTAAGGAATAAGCTATTCACCATGCCAGACTTATTATTAATCAATAAAGCATCATTGTTAAGAGATATTTATTCTGATATGAGATATTTACAGCACTAATTTGTTAGATTTCTGGATTTATTTACAGCAATCCTTTTTCTTCCCGGATGTCAAGCTCGTTATTGACAACTGCAATGGTTTGCGATGCGAAATATGTCTTTGGTCCTATGCTAACTGCATTGCATAGGGTTTTGAGGCGCTTTAATTCTTTCAATGGCAATCCTCTATGATCACCAAGGATAAAAATCGGGTTTTCTTTTATTTCAGCAGTTCTAATGTCTTCGCCTTTGTCGTCTAAAATATAAATTGCCCTGCCTTCTTTATGCAGTTCATTGACTAATTCCAAAAATCCCTTTTTTTCTACAAAGAAGCCAGGAAAAACCTCTCTTTTTTCCCCTTCCCTGTATTTGTAGAGCATTTTTTTCAAAACTCCTGCAACGTTCTTTTTATTAAGATAAATTTTATGGACATCTGTCTTTCCTTCTGTGACTGGCTGCAATTCCAGGTGCTTTGGAGGATCTGGCATGCCAGCAAACATTAAATGCATTTTTGTGTCTGTTCTTATTTTATAGCTCAGAAAAAAAACAGCTATTATTGAATGTATTGGTATATCTAATCTGCCTGATTCATAAGGGTTGTCTTCATTGACGTATTTCCCTGAAGTAGGGGCTGTCCTTGAATAGTATATGAACTCTCGCATTTTCTAATATGAAAAAGATAGTTTAAAGGCTTTTAGATGGCAATATATAAAAAGCAAGTAAAATTATAGTAAAAATGGTGATTGACAACGAGGTTCTTTATCAAATTATAACTTTTGCTATTTCTCATCCTTATTTAGTATCATTTATAGGATTGCTCTTCTTTGGGGAGACTGTATTGCTTATTCTAGGACTTCTTTCAGGATATGGATTGATTCCTTTCTGGGGAATACTTGTGTTTAGCATATTAGGTTCAATAGTGAGCGACATAGGGCTATACGCTATTGGGAGGATTATCCCGCAAAAAGCCGTGAGTAAATTAAAATTTATTTCTAGAGCCTTTAAAAAGGCAGAAAATTTCCTCCATAAAATAACCAAAAAAAACTATTTTAACATAATATTATTCACTAAATTGGCTTATGGCATTAGAACAATCATGCTGATTTACATAGGATATAAGAAGTTTGACTTTAGAAAGTTCTTGTCATATAATATTGGAATAAGCTTTGTGCTGATATTTATAGTGCTTGGCGTTGGATGGCTCGCTGGGCAGGGGATTGGAAACGTAATTAACATTTTCCAGAATACAAAAAGGATTGTTATGTTTGTAGTATCTTTAGTTATCTTGCTTTACGTAGTAAGATACGCTATAAATGAGTTCCTATCAAGAAAAAAGAAACTTTAATTGAGGATAAATTCAGGCTTGGCTATTAAACTGCCAGAGCCTAGAAAATTATAGCATCCTATGAATCTTTTACCAACAAAGACAGATATTTTATCATCTTTATTTAGATTTTTTATTTCATTCTTATTTTCCAGGAAATTTGGGAAAATTGGGCTTCCTGTAAGGCATTTTTTCACAACGTCTTTTTTTACATTAATAACTGGAAGGACTTTAGATACAATCTCTCCTGGAATTAATATATTCCTTAAAAGAGAGTCATTTCCATTTTTGTATTCTGAAACTGCTTTATCAAAGCCGTATAAATTAATTGATTCCTTTTCTGGAAAAATGGCGGCTTTTGTTCTTCTTAATTCCAACATATGGGCCCCCCCTATTTCCTTTCCCATGTCATCGCATAATTTCCTTATATAAGTGCCTGCCTGCACTTCTGTTTCAAATAAAACGTCTTTTCCAGATCTTTCCAAGATTTTGAATGAAATTATTTCTCTTTCCCTAATGGCTCTTTTGACTCTTGACCTTATAGGAGGCAATTGATTAATTTTTCCTATGAATTTCCTTATTACTTCATTTAATTTTTTGTCATTAACATCTTCATGGATCCTCATTATGCCAATATATATCTTATTCCTATGCATTAAATAATCATTTAATCGGCAGGCCCTGCTTAATGCGACTGGAAGAACTCCAGAGACTGCGGGATCAAGAGTTCCTAAATGTGATGTTTTATTTAAGCCTAAAGCAGATTTCACAAACTGGGAAACAGAAAATGATGTCGGGCCAGACGGCTTGTCTATGTTAATAATTGAGAATCTAAGAAGCTCTTCCATAGATTTTTCTGCTTTGATTTTTTCTATGTTTATCATTTGCTATATTACCATTGGATTGTATTTTTTAATATGCTTAATCAATTGATTAAAAGCTAACTCATTAAAACCTCTGATAATGTGTATATTATGAGGATTTCTAATTCTAGCTATTGATATCTTATTTGATATTGGAGCCTGACATATCTTGCTTAATAAATTTATATCTTTAGTAACAATTTCGTGAAATTTTAGATTATTTTTCATTAAAAAGGCTTTTATCAAATCTCCTTCTTTGTCTCCTGGAATTGAATAAAGTTCTATTTTCATATTATATCTTTCCTTTCAAATAAGCCTGTCTTTTGTTTCCCGGGAATTTTTCAATAGCATAACGGAGCATTGTTCTTGACATATTTTTATAATGCTTCTTTAGAAAATCTTCTTCTGCCTTTATATCTCTTTTGCCAATTTCCCTTAACATCCATCCGACTGCTTTATGAATTAAGTCATGCTCATCTTTTAATAAAATACTTGATATTTTTAATGCGTCCTGGAATTGATTATTCTTAATGAAATGATATGTTGAGATAATTGAAATTCTTCTTTCCCAAAGATTATTGGATTTTGCAAGCTTGAAGAGAATAGATTTGTCTTTATTTAAAAGCCAATGCCCAAGAATATAAGGGGCAGAGGTATCTACCAAGTCCCATCCTGAAATTCTAGAAGTATTTTCAAGATAAAATTTAATAATCTTTCCTTTTTCTTCTTCATCTGAATTTTTATATCTATTAACTAATATTAAAACTGCAAGATATTTTTCTTCATGAATTATTGAAGATAATAATATTTCAATATCTTTTAAAGACAAATTAATATATTTTCTTGCAACAATTCTTAATTGTGAAGCGTTAATGCCTAGAAATTCCTCTCCTGATGCATATCCATTTATGGAAGTCTTATGAAAGTTTTTGTAAACTACTATTTTTGAAGAATTTTTTAATTTCTTGAGTTCTGATATTAAACTTTTTATATTTCCATTAACCATATTATATATGCTAAAAATAAGTTTTAATAATTATCTGTTCGATTAAGTTTATTGAAGAAATATTATTTCTTCAGCGCCATTCTCTGAATCTTTGGCTCCTTGACTTTTGTAATATGCTTCTGTGCCTTTGCCTGCTGGTCTGCCTGCCTTATATTGAGCTCTTCAACTGCTTTTTCTTTTTCCTTTTCGTCTTTTTTCTGCTCTTCTGTTTTTTCCTCTTTCTTTTGCTCTACCTGTGGCTTGGCTGTTTCTACAGACTTTTCAGCTTTCTTATTTCTCTTTTCAAGCTTAGCCTTTAAGAATTTAACATACTCAGGAATTTCAACGAATGTTACTTTTACAATATCTCCTTCTTTTGTTGCCTTCACTTTTACTTTTGATGGAGGGCTTGCTCTACCCCTGAACCAGAGCTCATTATTGAAAAAAATATCAAGCTTCACATTTGAAACATTCCTATCCTGGACTTTCATGTGCTTTGCTATAAATTTCTTTATGGCCTTTATGGCCTTTCCGGACCTTTCATATTGAGGAACATTAAGCCAGTGCCTTCTAAGCGGAATTACGTATTCTCTTTCTAATCCTGGTGTTTTTGTTTGCTCTGCCATGTTATATTTATCCTAGATGAGACCTTGGAATTCTCCTTGGTTTTATCTTTAATTTAGTTTGTCTCCAATGCCTTCTGTGTTTTGTTATTTGTGAAGGATGAACTTTTTTTCCAGGACCGAATTTTCTTATGACCGCCCAAAATGGAGCCCATTTTGTCTGCCTTTCTGCAACTCCTAGTTTGATTTTCTTTTGATATATTGGTTTCATGTTAATTATCTTCGTTGAGTAATAGATAATTGATAGAAATGTCCATTGCGGTAATCTTCAAAGACTGATTTTCCATTTCTCTCTGGTATGGACATGTGAGCTTTAATATCTATTTTAACTCTTTTCCCGCCAGAAAAATAAGTTATCGGAATATATACCTGAACTACCTTAGGACTTGCATGTACAATTCTCATTTTGCTAAGGCCTCCATAAATGATTTTCCCTTCGCTGTTAATTGGCGGCCTGCTTTTTTGCTTTTTGCTTTTTCTGTTAAACCTGCCAAATCAGATTGCTGCAATAATGTTCTTATTATTTTTCCGGATGATTTCTTGAAACGAGGAGGTTTCATTCCTCTATCTTTTCTGCCTCCATATCTTGTCCTTAAACGCTGGACTCCCACTAATTTTCTTACATAAATCTGCCTTAAAATTGAAGCTGCCCTTTTATGCCAAAAATCAGGCTCTGCAATCGGCCTTTGCCTATGCGTTCCAGATTTTACAAACGAAAGCCATTCTGGCTTCTTGAACTCTATAAGCTCTTTTAGAGCTTCTGCCAATTCCTTGTTATATTTTTGCGGATTTATCGTTCTTATGTCTGCCATCTTTGATGTAATATATAGACGCAAATGTAGGTAAAAAAGGGCTTTTATAAATGTTACTTTGTAACATTTATCGATTTGTTGCTCTGAAAATGTTTCCTAAGGATTATTGTAAAACCTATTATTTTATAGTCAAAGGTAAAAGAAGATGAGGATGAGAGTTGATTTATTAAATCTTTGGCCATATTTTCAATATTTTCTCTATTTCTGCCAGAGGCTTTTAAGGTATAAATACGAATTTGCTTGTGAGTTTTAAATGCTACTAAAAGAGATTGTAAAACTCCTGGTGTTAATCCATTTTTACCAATTTGAAATTTCATTTCATTCATTTTCTTAATATCTTAAATCCTCCTGATGGGAGGGCAGAAAGGATTTCTTCCTGGCTAATTGATTCTCCAAGCTCTATGCTTAATTTAGCAGGCATATCTTTTTTATCTATTTTTCCTGGGGCAATTTTGAGCAAAATCTGCTTTTTATTAGCAGCAGATTCTGGGATAGCTTTTAGAATGCCTTCCTGTTTTGCTAGAACTAAATGAAGAGAGGCAGAAATTGCATTAACGGGGCCGGAAACTCCCCATGTGCCTGCTTTCATATCTCTGGATTTGTAAATCTGAGAAGATTTAAATGCATGAATAATTGCTTTTTTCTTGCCTGACTTCCAAGCTCTACTGAATGATGCTGTGAAAATTGCACACTCCTTTAGATCTTTTTCATTAACTTTCTTTATATTATCTAGAATTACAGAGAATGGACTTCCAGGAGACGCAGTGTGCATTATTAGAAAATCATGATTTGAAGATTTAATTCTCCTAAGAAGCTCGTCATTCTGTAATGAGCTTTTACCTCCTATAACCAACTTGCCTGAAGAAGTAAAAAACCATCTATATTTCTTGTAGTCTTCAATTATATTTTGCATAGAAAGAGAAAAATAAGAGGGTTTTTAATTGTTTTTAATTGTGAAAAGATACAGAATAACTTTGGAGCATAATTATTTCTTATAAAGATAAGTAGATGGAATATTTTATATTTAAAGATTATTTAATTTTAACAACTTGAATTATATTAAATAAGATTAACATTAATACAATCCTTCTTCATCATCTGGTTCGTCTTCCCAGTCCTCTTCTGAATCTTCTTTATTCTTAGTATCTTTCTCTTCTGTATCTTCGTCTTTTTTCTTCTTCTTTTCCATTTTGGATTTTTAAGCTTATGAGATAACTTTAACTATGAAAAAGGTTGAGTCGTAAGACTGAGAGTCTTTTGATACAATAATATCGTATCTCATCTCGCATAAAGGAGCAGTTGAAGGGGGCTGAATTTTAACTAAATTATATCTTATTTGTCCTGGAGATAAATCAAAAGTGCCAGTACTTCCTAGTCGAATATAAGAGTCGGCCTGCTGTAAAGTCAATTGACAGCCTGTCTGTATATCAGATGATTGTATTTTATAAGAAAACCTGCCTGCCTGCGATTCTCCTTCTACTGTATTTTTGATGCCAAAAGCAATGCCATAACTTTCTCCCTGTTGCACATCTGCCTCGCTCTTAGGAAGATAAAGAACTATTTTATCTCCTCTTTCATTAAATAACTTGTTAATCTCATCTTCAACATTCTTGTTTAATTGGTCAACATTATGAGTCGCGCCTGTAAATATATTTCTAACTAAAACAAGCCCTAAAATTAGCATTGCCATCGCAAGGACAATGACTACAATTGTGCCTATTGATAGCTCTATAGCTGCTCTTTTATTTTTTTGAGTTTTTATTTTTCTTATCATTTTATCTTGCTCCATACTGCTGTAAAGCTTGCAAGACTTGCTCGCAGCCTGGCTGATTTGGATTTGCTAAGCACGTGTTAATTGATTCTTTGAAAGTTGATATTACTGAAACGAATGAGAAAATGAATAATATTGAAAGTGCAATTCCTAATATTGCTAAAATAATTCCCCATGTTGACCATTTGTTTGGAGCTTTCTTTCTCTGAACAAGGGCAAAAATCAGAGCCAAAACACCTAAAATAAGAGAGAGAATCATTGATATTGAAAAAACCAAGCTTAAAATTCCTAAAATAACAGAAGTGACGCCGAAACTATTATCACCCAATGAACTCCTTTTTTCCATTAGTTGAAGAAAGCAGAGGGTTTTATAAAGATTGTGTTCTTTTTTCTTTTTGAATTACTTGAATATTAATGAGCAACTTATTATGGAAAAGAAAACATTTGAAATTGAAATTAAAGATAAGAAAACAAAAGCTAGAACAGGTCTGCTGAGAACTAAATCGGGAGAGATTGAGACTCCTTTTTTTATGCCAGTAGCTACAAAGACTTCTGTGAAGCACATCTCCTCTCAAGATCTTGAAATTATTGGAGCAAAAGCTATAATTTCTAATTCCTATATTTTATCTTTAAGACCTGGGACAAAAGTGATAAAAAGATTTGGAGGGATTGCAAAATTCATGAATTTTTCTGGAATAAATTTTACAGATTCCGGAGGATTTCAGATGTATTCTAAAGAAATCTATCTTGACTCTGATAAAAATGGAGTTATATTCAGAAATCCTTTTAATGGAAAAAAAGTTTCGATGACTCCTGAAAAAAATATGGAAATTCAGCTTAAACTAAATGCAGATGTTGCAATGTGCCTTGATAGTATGCCTTTGATTGAAGAATCTAAAGATAGTATAAGAATGGCAGTCGAAAAAACAAAATTGTGGGCATTAAGATGCAAAAAACATCATGACAAAATGCAGAAAGATGTAAAAAGGGAAAAAAGACAGCTTTTGTTCGGCATAATTCAAGGGGGAATCCATAAAGATTTAAGGGAAAAATCTGCAAAAGAAATTAAAAAGATAAATTTTGATGGATACGCAATAGGAGGATTGGCTTTAGGAGAGCCTAAAAAAGACGAATATAAAATGATTGAGATTTGTAAGAAAATAATCCCCGAAGAAAAGATTGTGTATTTAATGGGCGCAGGAGAGCCATTAGAATTACTGGAAGCTATATCAAGAGGAGTCGATATTTTTGACTCAAGGTTTCCGACGCAAAATGCGAGAAGAGGGACGCTTTTTACTAAAAAAGGTAGAATTAATTTAAGAAATTTAAAATATAAAGATGATAAATGCTCCATTGATGAAAAATGTAATTGCTTTACATGTAAAAATTACAGCAAAGCTTATATTAGGCACCTATTAATAGAAGGAGAAGGATTAGGAATGAGGCTCGCTAGCTATCATAACCTTTATTTCTTGCAGAAGTTAATTGAAAATGCGAGAGAAGCTATCTACAATGAAGAGTTTAAAAAATTCCTTAATAATTTTAAGAAGAGTTATCATCCAAATTAATCATCATATAATATTAATATGAAAGCTAATAATTTATCCTAATTTTATTTATCTATTATAATTAAATACTAAACAGTTAATTTATTTTATTATTTTTGGTTTTTCATGGCTGTTTTTGCTATAATTGTTAATATGGTGACAAAGTATATAACCTAAAATATATAAAGCCCTATATATTTAGTATTTCAATAAAAATGAGAGTGAAAGGAGGTTAATATGGCAAGAAACAGCAAAAATTTGATAGGTAGCTGGTCTTTCTTAATCGGTGTAATCCTAGCAGTTATTCTTGGGCTTGTCGGCTCTTTGAGCACGACAATGATATATATCCTGATAGTAATCGGAATAATAGTTGGATTGCTTAATGTAGCTGATGAAGAAGTGTCTCCATTCCTACTTTCTGGTGTGGTACTTATAATTGCTAGCTCGCTTGGGCAGAGTGTTGTCAGATCAATAACATATTTTGACAGCGTTTTGCAGGCATTGTTAATAATATTTGTTCCAGCCACTATCATTGTTGCTATAAAGAATGTTTTTAGTTTAGCGAGACACTAAAACTTCTTTTCTTTAATTTTTATTTTTTATCTTTGATTTTTTGAATCTTTAAATTATTGGTTTTAGATACTGGAATTATTTGTTATAATGACTATGCTGGTGTATTTTTAATTCTGACGATATTGCATATAAATAAAATGGGCTCGGGGGGAATCGAACCCCCGCGGCACGAGCTTCAGTCGTGTGCACTCCCACTATGCTACGAGCCCTTTCAAGAAGAAAAGAGAGAAGACTTTTAAATGTTTTTAGAATATAAAGTGTGAGCCAGAGTAGGCCAGATTCTGTCGGATGCTACAACCTTTCTTTGAAAGAAAGGTTCTAGGAGTCCAAAGAACTCCAATAGACCATTCGTGCTGGCATCTGTCTGTGCCCGCGGTTAAAGCGGTTGCATCGGCGAAGGCAGCCGTTTCATCCAATCTCTCTTCTCCAAGCTTCCTGCAAAGTTCATTGCTCAAAGAGAGCGGTGTCGTTTCTGTTCTGGAGCTCTCCCTCACGAGAGGATTCCTTTCGAAATCTCGCCTTTGTTTGATGTCCGGACCTTCCTCAGAACTAAATCTCATAACAGATTTCATCCATTTAAGGATAAGTTCCGAAGCCAGCTCCCTGACTCACTGATATAATGATAATAAGGGGTTTAAAAGCCTTTTGCTGAGAACAGTAATTAGGAAAGTGTATAAGTGGGCAAAACATCTCCAAAGAATAATAAATCTTACCCGAATTTCTCAACTTCTAAGATTATATTCTTAGCGTCAAAGCTCTTGACTTTCCAAATGCGCTTGGCCCCAGAACCAGAGTGCAGCTCAATCTTGTCAAACTCTATGCTCCCAGAATCAGGGCCGTAGACTGAATATACTCCGTTTTCCAAGACGTTTTTTCCCTTTGCTTGCGCTATGTCTAATTTTTCCTGAATTTCCTTTATTTCGCTTCCTAATCCTTTTTCATTTTCCATATTCAATCCATCTTTTAAAATATTAGCTTCCTATTATCATGGATGGAGAAGTTTAAGAATGTTTTGACATGATGATTATGGAAAAATATAATTAATTGCCCTCATCATTATTCGAGGTAATCATCTTCCATAGAAATGTTCTTATCAGAGACATTACGTCATTCCTTGCCTCGTCAGGTGTTATCTCTGCATTGCTTATCAGCCCCCGTATTTTAAAGAATATTTTTACTGCTTCTTTTACATCTCTGATCTTGTTTTCTGATCTCTCTCTGTCCCATGGTGGCGACTCAATCCTATCAGATTTTGATTCTCTTTCCTGCTCCTCGATTAGTTCGTACATCTTGTTAAAATCGACAATGACTGTAATATCCTTCTCAGGCATCAGCTCTGGAGGCGTAGGATTCATTCTCATAATATCCTGCTCATTTACCTTTACGTAGAGATTAAATACTAAATCATCGGCATCCTTTAACTGGACGCTTGCGTCTATACTGCCCCCATATTTATCAGTTATTTTTCTCAGCTTTTTCATAAAGCTTTTGTCTTCCTGAAGAAATTTCCTATCTTCTTCACTAGGTCCATTATCCTGATCCCTGTCACTCTCCTCATCTCCCGGGCCAGGAAACCTTTGCTGGTTCATAGCTTTCCTTAGTTCTCCTTTAATAAACTCCTTAGGAGGCAAAAGCCAGACTTTCATATATGGTGATATCAATGGCATTGCAGGGAAGTTGTCCTGAATCTGTGCGACTTTTTCCTCTTCCCAGAAAGTAAGACTTCCATACAAAGTGTCATATTCCAATAAAATCAAACGGTGTTCAGGGAGATCCTTAATTCCTAAACATTTCATAGATTCTGCAATTCTCCTTGATAATTCAACATCTTTCCAGTAAACTTCATAAATGCCTGATGTTTTGCTTTCCCATCCGTCAGCCGTGTTGGCCACGTAGCTTTCGAAAAACCACTTTGCGAATTCATTGTTTAAAGAATTTTCAAGCTCTTTTCTTTGTATAAGCAGGCTTTTTAGCTCGTCCTTGCACCACTCTCCATCTTGTCTATAATATCTTTCTTTGATGCTCTGATACTTCTCAAACTGCTGCCCCCAGGCATTGAAAGACAGATGTCCTTCGCTTCTCTCCAAAGATACTTTACATCCGCCCCAAATTCCAAAGCCACCTTCCTCAACTTTTTGCGGCTCTCTTGTTTCAATTTCTCTCTCTTTATCTCTCTCTGGTTCTTCCATGCTCTTGTCATCTTCAATTGTTATACTTTTATTGCCCTCAACTTCTGGAAATCTCTCCAAATCATTAGTACTCTTATTGTCTGCAGCTATACTTTCAACGCTCTCGTTATTCCCCCCTGGGTTTTCTGTCTCATTTTCTTGGATATTAAAAGCATTTATTACATAACCTACAATTCTTTTGAACGCGAGTATCAAGCCACTAACAGGGGAGCTTTCTTGAGGGAAGCTTTCTGGGGTGGAACTTTCTGGAGAAGAGGGCTCTGCTTGCTTCTCTTCCTCTCTTCTATCTTCTATCTTTTCTTCCTCATTTTTATCCTCTGGTTTGCTTTCTTGGTCTTCTTCCTTATTGATATTTTCAAAGCTTTCTGGAATATTTATCTGCTCCGGCATTATTTCCTCTGCAAGCTGGGGCAAAACAACGCATTTCCCGTTGCTGCATACGCTTGTATCGCCAGAGCAGTCTTCCTTCGCCTTACATTCATCGCCTAAAAATTCCTCGCTTTCTTCCTTTATCTCTCCTATAGACTGACTGCATTCAGCACCTGTTTTTCTCCATATCCCTTCCTCGCACACCTCAATATTTATTTCCTCTTCACCACATTTCTGAGCTCGTTTGTCTCCTGAACTGCATTCTTCCTGCCTGCACTCGTTTAAATTATTCACCTTGCAAACTCCCTCAATGCATTCAGCAATTCCACATAATGGCTGTGCACAATCCTCATTTATTGCACATTTCTGCTCTACTGGCAGGCATATAGGCTCAAATTGGCATCCATTTTTATCCTTTCCTTTGAATATTACTTTCCCGTCACATTCTATACTCTCAAATTTATTTTCACACATTGGTTCTTTCCTTTCGATTTCTTCCCTCACTTCACATTTGCCTCTATTGCAATACATCTGCTTTGTCTCATTGCCTTCGGCAATCTCTCCGCATTTCTGCCCGTTGCACTCGGCATCAGAACAATCAGCAAAAGAATTCTCGTTATCATCAATGCCGTTGTTGCACATCTCAGGTTTTATCTCTTTAAATGTGCTAAATAATCTTTTTTCATAATTTGTCTGTTTAAACCTTGTCTCTTTAACAGGATATACTGAAAAAATTCCATCATAAAAAGCCTTCAAATCGCTATACCTGCTTTTCTGCAGCTCTCTCATCCTATCTTCTCTTTTCTTATTATCTGCCTGCCAGTCATAATTTCTTCTTTCTTCATCTGCCAAAGAATTATGCTTTTCATTAAACTCTTTATCAACTTCTTTCCATATCTCGTTTCCTTTTTCATTTAATGCATTGCTCAAAGCTCCTATTCTACTCTCTAGCCTTCTGTCTATTTTAGCGTCATCGGCGCTTTCTGCGTATTCTTCTATATTATCTTTTAGCTCTTCTTTTATTTTCTCTTCGCTCCATGCTCTAAATTCTTTATAATCCTGAACTTCATAATCCTGGGATTGATCTTCTTCGTACCTTCCTTGGTGTTCTCTATAGACGTTGATCCCTATCCAAGAATTCTCGCAACTTTCGCAATATTCAAGTCTTGCTTTTACACTCCCGTATTTTCCGCTTCCTAATTTGTATTCCTTCAAAATTGTCTCCTGTGAATCTCTTATGTTTCCTACATATTTCTCCATTATATTTTTACATTGCTCAGGGTTGCTATTCAAATATCTTCCAAGAGTTCTCTCAACGCTGACGCTCTGCTTTGCCAATTCTTCTTCAAAATTCTCCCCATTCTTCACTTTATCGGCCAGCTCTATTATTTCAGCTATTTTATCATCTATTGCCTCCAATTCTTCTTCATTTTTGAACTGCACGTCTACGTGCAAATTGTAATAAACTTTCTCAATATTATTTTCTCTTATACTTGGCCATGCTCCCAGCCACAATTGCAACTTTCTACCATCAAATATGAGCTTTCTCCATCCTTCTAAAGGCTTGTCTAAATATACTTCTTTTTGTCCATCTTGATCCCAAACCCAATAAGTTTCTTCTGTGGCGGGCCCTAATAATTCACCAAGCTGTTCAGCCCTAGTGACGTCCTCATCAAATACCCTTTCTGCACTTTGCTGCAGCGTAGAGATATAAACAATTAACTGAGCATAATTTATATTGCCGGTTTCGTATTCTTCTGCGTAATAAGTTACTTTCTTTACTTCATCAGAAAAAGCATTGCTGGCAGATACTGATGAAATAAATATTAATGAAAGAAGCATCAAGACTAAGCAAAATAAACCTCTTTTGACCATCTTTTAATTAGGTATTTTCCTGAACCTCTTTTTCATTCTTCATCTTCAACTCCCTTTTTAAAATACCAGCTTCCTATTATTATATATAAAGAAGTTTAAGAATGTTTGCTTATAGTCAACGATATTAATTTTTCTACTCATACATACCTCTTTTTGTCGTTGACTTATTAGGGAAAGACTTATGTCTTTCACTATAGTTTAATTTTACTACTCCAGTTTATGCAAAAGACCTTTTCTCTTCACTCTGGCGAACATGCGGGCGAAAGTAGCAAGATTTTCCCATACTTTCAGATTATTTGGCAGGGTAAGGAGAAGAAAAATTCATCTTAGAAAGTATTTCCTCCCTGTTTTTATGCATCTCTTTGCCGAAAATTCTTATTTCCCCTGCATCGGGTGTTATTAAATCCTTTTCATGAGGTTCTTTACTTCAATGAGCGCCATTTTCATCTTAGAAAAATAATATATTTAAATGCTCGGATGGGTTATATTAACAAGGCCTTTTAAAATCATTAAACGACAAAGTTAAGTCTAAAGATAGTTTTTCTGGTCTTCCAAGCCTTATATAATCTTCCCAAGTAATCGTACGATATATTTTAAATCTATCAAAGGGCGGAGGATTGGGAGAATTATTTGGCTCGATTGAGTCTCCATAAAACTGGGCCCCATATTGTAAAAACTTAACTTTAAACTCAAATTTGTCATAACCGGTATTTCCTAAGTTATCCGCCTCTCTAACCAGCCTTTCTAAGTCTGTATTATCTTTCATTAACGTAATAACATCGCCATCTATTGCTTTAGGGTCCGTATCTAATACATATACAAAAGACAGGCTTAACTCCAAATTGCTAATTTTAAAGATTTGTGTTATATCCATTTGGACAAAGACAAAGCATCGCATTAAAAATATTGTTGTGATGAAAAATATCAAATAAAGCAAGCAGGAAGACAAATAGAAAGCAATTTGATTTAAGTGAGGCTATTAGTGGCTGCGTGCTGAAATCCTCGGGTTCTTGGATCTTACACACCAGCTCTATCAACGTCATCTTCTTTGACGGCCTTTGTTGTCTCGTTTTGCGGGGGGCTTCGTACTTAGATGCTTTCAGTACTTATCCCTTAGTGCGTAGCT
>CAYXTB010000015.1:0-13627 GCA_964468255.1 Candidatus Woesearchaeota archaeon
GGCAGACATGGAAATCCCTATTTCCTGAAAAGAGCCAGAAAACCTTTGGAGATTTTTAAAAAATGAGAAAAGAAATTATCAGAAATCTAGTGGCAATATCCGGAGCGCTAGGTTTAGCTGGGACTTTATTTTATTTAAGTCAGAGGGGAATAGGGAATAATTATGCCTTGACAAAGAGAGTAAGCAATGGCTCAATTACATTATTTGAATACAATCTTTATTGTCTAGGTTTTAAGGGAAGAGAATATGATATTTTCCATGCAAATACGTATAGCGATATTGATGGTGACGGAAAAGTCGATAGTATAATACTATACGACACGAGTGGTATTAGCAAGCCAAAAAACGCTACATTCTTTTATAATAATAAAATGCCTTGGGAATCAAGACTATTTTTTCCTGAGGCAAGTTCAAAAAATGTTGTTTTCTTGGAAAGAACTGATTCTTCCAATGAGGAAGTTTTTGAAAAAGCTGACAAATTGATGGAATATCTCTTAAGAATAGCTAATAGAACAAAACCTACAGCAGAAAACGACTACGAAATTCAGTGGGGAAAAGTAAGCGGAGTCAGATAGCATGCAGAATTGAAGATAATCATGGGTCTATGCTTTATTTACCTGCTTCATTAACGTTAGAAGCAATTTCTTTATAAATATTTCTATGCTCATTTTCTGGGCAGAAAACCCTGGGAGATTTCTAGTATGATTCTATAGGATAAGACTCGGGCTTGCTGTTAAAAAAGACATTTTTTTGTCTTTCTAATTCATTATAAATAGGATTAATAAAATAAGAACTTCTATTTAAATCACCATTATATCTTATTTCTCCAAATAGACCTAAATGAGATCCACCCAGAGATAATAATTGGGGGGTTATTAAATCTAAATCTCTAATAATCTGATGCCCGTTATCATAATTATTAATGGGTCCGTCTAACAATGCAACTTCTATATTATCGCCCTGCAAATTATAGCCGATTATATTTAATTCTTTATTTTGGGATGCCATTTCAAACAAAACAGGAAGCTAGCTCATTTTCCTTTCAAATCTGCATTGAGACAGTTTTATCTCAAAGTATCCTATTCTGAAACACATTTTAGGATTTAATTTATCACCTGCTATTTTTAATAAACTTTCTATATCAACATCACTAGAATAGAAAGCTCTTGGAGGCGCTTCTCTTGATGCTTGATATGATTTTGTGAAATCAACTGGCACTCTCATTTTACCATGCATGTTTAACAATCTTTTAGTTTGTTTATAAATATTATTGCTTTGCAGAATCTTGTTCAGTAATTGGAGGATTCATTTCCTTCTTAATAGAATCGTCCTGCACTTTCAGGCTCAAGACTTTAGAAACTCCATCGTGCATGCTAACACCATAAAGAACATTTGAATTCATAATAATAGCATCATTATGAGTTATAACAATATATTGCCCTGATTTCATGTATTGATTTAACAAAGCAGCCAATCTTTCAGAATTTCTCTTATCTAAAGCAGCATCAATTTCATCAAATATATAGAAATGATATGGTTTAAATTCCTGGATTGCAAATAACAAGGAAAGGGCGACTAAAGTCTGCTCTCCTCCTGATAAAGAAGTAACATCAAAATATTTTCCCTTTGCGAGTTTGACAATAATGTTTATGCCTCCTGCAAAAATATCTTCCTGATTCTCAATTTCCAAGAATGCAGTGCCCTTTGCAGATAGCTTTGAAAAGTTCTGCGAAAATAATTCATTTATTGCTTTAAACGTCTTCATAAATGACTTTGTTTTCTTCTTGTCAATTTCCTCTATAATTTTCATAATCTCAATTTTCTCTTTTTCCAGAGTGTCAACTTTCTCCTGTACAATATCATATTCTTTCTTTACCAATTCATAAACTTCTAATGCCCTCATATTAATTGAGCCTATCTGTATTAAAGATTCCTGAGTCTTTTGCAGTCGCTCCTGCAAAACTTCAAGAGAAGCCTTTATTAATTCAAGCCCTAAGAATTCGGAAATTTCCATCTTTAATGCCTCTGATTCTGCATCTAATCTGGCCTTGCCAACTTTTAAGTAATTAATCTGCTCCTCAATCTGTCTAATTTCACCTTGGACTTCACTAGACTCAAGGTTCTTTTCCTGCACTTCCCTTTGCTGGGAATCACGAAGTTCAAACATTTTTTTAAATCTCTCATTTAAGGCTTTCTCTTGTTTTTCCTTGCTCTGCAAGATTCTATTTTTATTTTCAATATTTTCAGAAATATTTCCTATATCAAGTTTTATTTCCTCTAAATCATGAGAACTTCTTTTTATAACATTATTCATGCTTTCAAGATCTCTTTCTTTGAACATTAAAGTATTGTCAATATTTTCCTCTGTTCTTGACGAAATCTCCTCAATTTCAAGCATTTTTGAGTGATATTTCTCATCCAGTTCTGAGAAATTATTTATTTTCATTTCATGATTTTTTCTTTTTTCCTCGGCTTTTTGCATCTCATTTTTTAGAAAATTCTCGTAATCAACATTTTCCTTTAACTGCTCTTTTCTGTCTTTAATAGCTTTATGCTTTAATAGCTCAGATTCTCCATCTATTGTCTCTTTTTTAATATGCTTAATCTCACCTAATAATTTTTCTCTTTTGCTGCTAATATCTTTTAGTTCCAAATTTGCCCTATCTAATTCATCTCTAGAATATTTTATTATCTTGTCAGCATCAGAAAAAACATGCTCCTTATGGCTTCCAGTAATCTTAATCTGGCATAAAGGGCAAATATCAAGCTTTTCCACATCAGATTTTATTTTTTCATATCTTTTTATTTCTGACTCTGTCAAAGAAATAATTTTCTCATTTTTTAGCTCTCCTTTTGCCAATTCATACAGGCCTTTTTCTTTTTCTTCTATATTTTTCTTTAATTTTTCCAAAACGTTGGAGCATTCTTCCTCATCCTTATATCGCAAATCTCTGGACATTTCTTCTATTTTCTTTAAAATATATTCTGAATCTGCTTGTGCTTTCTCTAGTTGCTTTGCCTTATCTTTAATAATCTCTCTTAACGAATGAAGTTCAGTTCTTGATGTTAATAATTTATTTCTTTCGTCCTCTATTTTTACTAATTCATCTTTCTTTTTTCTTAATTCCTGGGCTTTCTTTGCAACAAGGGGAGATTCCTTTCTTAGCTCTTTAATTTCTCTTTCAATTTCTGGCATTGTTTTTTTCATTTCTTCAATTCTTCTCTCTATCTCTGCTCTTCTGTTTTCATGATTTTCTTTCCTGACTTTAAGGCCTTCCAATTCAGCCTTTAAATTTGAAATAATAGAATGCAATTGATCCTGCTCAACTCCTGACGCCTGCTGAATTTCTCTGTTGATTCTTTGTATTTCGTCCTGCAGGCTTTCAATATTTTCTTGGATTTTATCCGCTTTTTCCCTTTTCTTATCTTTCAAATTCGTTTTTTCCTCAATGCTTTTTATTACAGAATCAATCTCTTTTTGCTTTTCATCAATCTTTCTTTGTAAAATTGATGCTTTTAATCTTTTTAATGTTGATTCCAGTTCCTTAAAACGCAAAGCCTGAGCTCTTTCCTTATCTAAATTATTTAAATAAGCTTTCCTTTCCCTTAAAATGGATGATATTTCTTTTAATTTTTCCTCTGTCTTTTCTAGCTCATACAGGCTTTTTTCCTTCCTTGATTCATAAACACTTATTCCCGCAACTTCCTCTATTATTTTCCTTCTATCCTCAGAATGCATTCTTACAATGCTCTGAATCTGCCCTTGAAGGATTAAATTAAAGCCATGAGGGTCAATTCCTGCCTGGGCCAACATCTCAATTATTTCAGCTCTTGTCTTAACTTCCCCATTTATCCTGTAAATGCTCTGCCCGTTGCGCCTAACTCCTCTATACAAAACAATTTCATCTCTATCAATTGCAAAAGTCCTATTAGAATTGTCAAAAATTAATTCTACATAAGCTTCTTTTACAGGCTTTATGTATTTTGAGCCCATAAATAATAGGTTTTTAGCTTTTGCAGCTCTTATCGATTTTATTCTCAATCTGCCGAGAACAAAGCATAATGCGTCTGCAACATTACTTTTTCCAGAACCATTGGGTCCAAGAATAACATTAACTCCTTGATCAAAAACTATCTCTGTTTTTCTTGCAAATGACTTAAAGCCATTTAGCACAAGCTTTTTAATGTACACCATTCTTTTTCCAGTGCAAGAGGATATTTAAGGATTCCCGTATAGCCTATTTATCGGATGCAGCCTGTGAAAAACTTGTTCGTATGTTGTTATTTCACCAGTCTTTAAGCAAACCACTGCGCCATCAGGATATCTTTGACGCAAATCATCATAGTTATGTCTCATGCTGCCCATGTAATGACCAACCTCACCTCTAGTTGGGTTTCTATGAACCATTTTGAGAAGCATCACTCCCTTATGTAATTGTATTTGTTCAAACTCTATTTTCTCACCTTCGTTATGGTCATTTGTTTCTTTATTTTGAAAATACGCAAGCGCATCATCACTTTCATGGCTACCACTAAGTATAGCATGAGCTGCTTCTCTTAAATCAACCAGCCACTCTTCTTCAATAAAGTTCTCCAATTTGATATGTAATGTCATTGTGTTCGTTTTGTTGTCTCTTTAATTTTATTAAAGTATCAAAAGGATTTTTGTATAAACTTCTGCTTTTATAAATCTTTTTATTAGGTAAAAATATAGAAAATCCGGAGCCACTATAAGTCAAAAAAAGAAAAAAGAAAAAATTAATGCTTAGTAGTAGCTTTCTCCGAATTCTTTCGCTTTCTCAGGTTTTCTTGTCAACAGCACTATTAGGACAACTAAAAGGACTACGAAGATTATTGCAAGAACTACTGTCAATAAAACAGTTGTATTTCCTGCAGTTCCTTCATTTGTGCCTTCTACATTGGCTGTGAATTCCTGCGTTTTAACAAGGTCTCCATCAGAGCTTACATCAACTGTAAATGGGTATTTGCCAGTCTTTGAAGCACTAGCTTCCAACTCAACAGTTCTGCTATTGCCTGCTGGAACAACGACAACCGGCTCTTTAACCTGAACATTTAAGTTTTCAGGTGTTTGCGCAGTTAAGTCGTATACTTTGACCTTGTTGCCCGCGTTTACCAGAGTTAATGAGTAAACTGCTTTTTCTCCGACTGCAAATGTTCTTCCTGTTAAAGAAGACATAACATTGCTGTCTGCAGCAGCTCCAGAAATTGCAATTCTCTTTGTAAGAGTTGTGCTAGAATCACCGTTGTAAGCTTCTATCTCAACTGTGTAGACTCCAGCTTTTGCATTTGCTGGGATTGCCAAGAAGATCCTTCTTTCTCCTGTGTCTTCTTTGTCAAGTCTGTCCTGACTTCCTGTCAGAACTGGCTCGTCTTCTGGTGAAAGGTCTTCAAAATAAGCTTTCTTCTCAATTCCAAGAGCAGGTATTCTTGCCTTGACAAATGTGTCTTCAGCAAATTCTATTCCTCTGTTCTTTAGAACAATGTCTAAAGCAAAGGTCTCCCCTGCTTTTGCTTGGGAAGGCATGTCAACATCAAGAATCTCAACAATGTAAGATTCTCTCTGTGCAGCAAGCTTTATTGGTATAGGCACAGAACTGCCGTCATTTTTGCTTTCTATAGCAACCCACAGAGTTAAACCTTCCTTAGGGTCAATGTCAAAAGGCACTTGGACAGCGAAAAGAGAACTGTACGTACTTCCATTGAAAACTTTTATTCTCCTGTCAACAGCAGAATAATCCTTTGCACCAGCAATCCAAACTTTCACTCTGGTATCACTTGCATCAGCATCTCCTATAAAAGTAACTCTCACCGGCAATGTCTCGCCAGCAAAAGCAGCTATGCTTGAAGGTCCTCCTAGCATTTCAACGCCATTTACTTCTATTTGAGTAATGCTTCCTAATGCACTTACATTAACAGCAAACAAAGCTATCAATGCCAATGCAACAACAAGCGAAACCAAAATTTTTTTGTATTCCATGGTTTTAAATAAATTTAGTTAAAATCTCCTCTGTTCAGGCCTATTTAAACTTTATGGTGATAACATATATTAAGTAATTTTAAAATGACAAAACATTTATAAAGGTATACCATCGTATACAAACATGACAGAAGAAATACAAAAAGGAACAAGAGTATTGGAAAGTATCAGTAATAATAATTCTAAGAAGATAACGACGATAAAATTAGCTGAAAATACTAAAAATAGGCTTGATAATTTAAGGGTCTATCAAAGGGAGACTTACAACGATATATTAAAGAAGATGCTGGAGCTTTTGAATGCCTGCAGGGTCAATCCTTCAGCGGCCCAGCAGCGTTTGATTCTCCTGGATAAAGAAAGAAAGAGGAATTTCAAGGAGGAAAAATAAGATGGGCGAGCAATTAGAGAAAAAAGTCTTTCCTAATAATCCTTTAACATTAAAACAGGAACTTAAACAAAGCATAAATAATTATCCAAAAACATGGAAAGAATATGCCAAAAAATTAGCACCGGCAATAATTGTCTCTACAGCAGGCGCTGCTTTTGGGCAGTGGGCAGCAACAAGGCTTGGCTACGAAGGAAAAGTAGCTACCACATCAGCGTCTTATATATGCGGTTTTATTCCCGGCTATATTACTTTTTTCGGGTTAGAATTTTTACGCAATCGTCATAAATATCCTAAGTTATTAAGTAAAGAATTTGGAGAGTTTGCTGGAACATTTTTAGCTGCCGATTACGTGGCAGATTTATCAACTTTCACACCAACTTTTATTGCTGCCAATGTTTGGCTGACAGATAATACTGAACTTTCTCCTGCTGCCAGAGGAGCAATTGCGTGGAATAGCGCAGGATTATTATATATCAGCGCGATATCAGCATTGCATCCTCTAACAAGAAGAATTACGTCATCAATAAATAAAGGAGTAAAACATATTTATAAAAAAGTCTTTAAAAAGAAATAAATGTTAGGGCTTTCAAGAATTTATGATTTCTAAAAATTTAAAGATATCAGATACTTTTATATACATAAGCTCTTTAAATAAAATATGGAAAAAACAATAGATTTAATTGATGTTTATAAGGAACTGAAGAGAATAGAACAAATGATGGTAACAAAAGCAGAGCTTAGTGCAGCGTTTGAGACAATAGCAGTTATGTCTAACGAAGGCACTATGAGTCAGATAATTCAAAGCGAAAATGACATTAAGAAAGGCAGAACTAGGAAGATTGATTCTGTTAATGATATATAATGCTATGGCAAATAGAAGTTACTAAAACATTCTCTGATGAATTAAAGAAACATAAAAAAGATGGAGAACTTCTTAATGCCTTGGATAAGAAGATTCAAAGATTAAAAGAGAATCCTGAAAATGTAGGAGGTAATTTAGGAGGCAGGCTACATGGCTATAAATCTACTAGAATTATAGGAAAATTTAGGCTGATTTTTAAGATAGGTAATGTTGAAAGAAAAGTTTATTTATGTGCAATTGATCATAGAAAAATTATCTACGATAAATTTGAAACTGATTAACTATTCTAACTTCTCCCAAATCTTCAGTCCTTCCACAGAATCATTAATCATATCAGGGCTTTCATTAATAATTCTTATTTCCTTGTTCTTTGGCAAGTGCGAAAGCAATTCTTTCCATTCTCTTGTTTCTGTTTTTCTATGCATTTTCTCTCCTTTTTCCCCGTAAACAATTCCTGAAAAATGCACGTGCCATTCTTTTCCCGGGAAAAGTGATTCTATTAAAGAATAATCAACTTTCTTTTCTCTTGCTAAAATGTGAGCAAAGTCAATGCAAAAACCACAGCCAGTCTCTTTCACTAGCCTGCTTATTTCAAAAATAGAGCCAAAGACATTCACTTTACCCATTGTCTCTGGTGCAATGCGAATCTTCCATTTATTAGCTTCCACAACTCTCATTATATCAATAACTCCGTCTTTTATTGAGTGATAACTATTTTCTCTACTTTCTTTATCTTTGCCTCCATCAGTGTAATACCCAGGATGGAAAACAACTATCTTTGCTCCTAGAAGCTCTCCTATTTCACAGCACCTCAATATTCTTTGCTTTGTTGCTTCTCTCTTTTCCTTCTCTTTAGAATTCAAGTTAACAAAGTAAGGCGCATGTATGCTTAATTCAATTCCTAGCTCATGGGCTTTTTTCCCGATGATTTTTGCATCCCCAGGCTTGATATAAACAGAGTAGGTAAAAGCAACCTCGCACGCTTTCAATCCAAGCTTGCGATATTGCTCCAATGCGTCAAGGGCTGTCTTTACAGAGCCAAGGCCAGCAGGCCCGAATTTGATTGTCATAATTACCAATAAATAAAATACTTAATAAAGTTATTCTCAAATACAATAAATTTTAATAACCCTGGCACTGCTTTCTAATAAGATTAAAATGGTAAAAAAATCATTTTTCAGGAAAAGGACTCCAGAGGAAATATCAGGACTAAATCCTAAAAGAATTTATATTCCAAGAGGCCTTGTAGAAAAAATATGGAATCTTGGCGATAATGAATCTTTAGAATTAAGATTTCCTTTAATACCATTGCATTTTAGGTCAGGCGTTCAGAGCCAAGCAAGGGCGTCAAGAAGAGATTACAAACATGGCGCGTTGATTCATGTTCACCAGCCTGAAACAAGAGAGCAAGCGTATTCCTACCCGTACATTCCTTTAACAGCTAGAATGAAGGCATTTGACGAAGCTATACGAGAGCTTAAAGAAGAGGAGATTAATTTCATTGGATTATGCTGGCATCCTGTGCAGTCATTAGACAGAAGATGGAGAGTAACTCCATTTGACGTTTCTATTGAAGGAACTAAAATTTACGATTACGCGCTGAATAGGGTAGGAGGAATACCAGTGCAAGAAAAATACGCAAAATCAGAGATTGTGCAAAGAGAAGGGGGGCAAATTTTCTGTAAAGTCCCTTCAAGAACAAAGGGCAGAGAGAGGTATCACGTAGTTCTTATGAATGTTCCAACAAAGCAAGGAGATGAGAAAAAAGCAATCGTCTGGGGGCTGAAGAGCAACTACGAAGATGGAAGAGAGCCAGAAAGAAGGACATTCCTGCATCATTTAAGATACGAATGGAGATCAGGCTCAAGGACGTCTGACATTTTTGTTTTTAGCCCGCACGACGTAGCAGCCTATTTAGCGGCCATAAGGAGATTTTGGGATGGCCTTAAGAACACAGTGCCTTTAGAAATGAATCCTTTTCCTCTGCCTTCAAGGCAATGGGCGCGTTTTTATGACTTATCAGACAATAACGTAGTCATATACGACCCCACATTAGAAAGCAAAACCAAGCTAAGAAATCTGCATTTGGATGAGAAGTGCATCCTTCTATCTCGAAGCATTAAAGTAAAGGGGCCGTATGAAACAGCTTTTTGGGATCCCAAAAGAGATGGACCATTAAGAAATTATTGGAGATAATTTCTGTTCTTGAAATAAATATGAATAACTATCAAGTTACTACAATAGTAAGACTTAAAAGGACAAAAAACAGCCTAAATATATGGCAAATGGATTCATCGCTAAAAGCAGAAAAAAGAGAATTGCACTAATGCCAACAGAAGATTCATTTAGTATTGACTCTAAAAATGGAATTTTTGCTGTCGCCGATGGAGTTACAAGAGACCCTTATGAATTTTTGCCAGATATGGGCACATTAAAAGGAAAAATAAGATTCTCTTTGGGATATCCAAGACCAAGCCCTGCAAGAATTGCATCAGATATTTTTACGCAAATTTTTCCTTCAATTTTATTGGATTATTCTGAATCAAACAGAGATGAAAAAGTGATAAGAATGGCTTTTAATGAAGCAAATAGAAGAATTGGGGTATGGAACGCTCAAAATATGCCTAACCCAGATTATGTTTTAAGAGATTTTGCGGGCTGTGTTGCTTCTGGAACGCAATTAAATCAAGGTTTAGTTTATCTTGGATTTTTAACAGATTGTGGTGTTGCGATTTTTGATGAAAATGGAAATTTAAGGTTTAGAACAGAAAACCAGGGCCCAGACAAACACGATAAATATATTTGGAAAGATGAAAGATTGCAAAAAATAGATTGGAAAAATCCAGAAGCGAGAAGGATTGTCAGGAGAGATTATAGAAATAATCCTTCAGAAGAACATTCATTCGGTGTTTTAACAGGTGAAGAAACAGCTATGCAATATGTCAGAACAGCAACTCAAGAAATAAAACCAAATGAGCATTTAGTTGTTTATACAGATGGTTTAGAACCAATCATTTTTTCAGGAGAATTTGCAGACAAATTAAGACAAAAAGATGTTAAAGGATTAGAAAACTTATGTAAACAAAAAGTCAGAACAGAAGGAACATTAATTTGTCATTCTAGACCATTAGCAAGCTGCGGTTCGTTAAGCGCCTATGAGAGAGAGTGGCAAATGGAACAAGTAGCAAGAGACAATCAGCAGCAAACCAAAAGGTTAGCGAAATGGTTAAGAAAAAGATTAAAGGAATGATTTTTATAGCCATTTTATCTTTCTAACTTAATGTTATGGTTAAAAAAGATAAAATCTGATGATTATCTCAAAAATTTTGTAAATTTTTGTAAAGAAAGGTATGGAAATAATTTAGTAGCTATAACTATTTATGGCTCGTATGCTTGGGGGTATTTTGATAAGAAAAAAAGCGATTATGATATATTTGTCATCTTCAAGGATAAAACTCCGCAAGGAAAAAAAGAAATAAATAAAAAGTTTCCAAAGGTAACTTTGCAATATTTTTGCACAACAAACGACTTATTAAGAAAAGTTGAAGAAGGACATTGGTCAATTTATATAACTCTGCTAAAAAGTGCAAGAATACTTTACTACACTACAGAATACAAAAAATTTCTTAAACAACTAAAGAAAGTTGATTTTATTGAGCAGCTTTTGGATACCGCCGCAATGGAGTATAAAGCCCATTTTGAAATTGAAACATTAAAGAAAAGTAAAGGATATAAAGCGGCAAAATGGGCTTTACCATCAATAAGAAAAAGATTGCAACTTTTAACCTACATTAGAAGAAGAAAAGCAATTTGGAACATAAAAAAAGTTGCTAGATTGAATAAAGATATTTTGACAGAAGAAGAAAGATGTTTTATAATTGATTTAGACAAAAGAGTGAGAGAAAGGAAAAATTCATTTACAAAACAGGATAAAGATAAATCAATAGAAATTTTGAAGGAATTAAATAATCAGATTCTCTTTAAGGAATTAGCTTCTATGAAGATTTAGAAAGTCTAAAGGCTGATTAAGTTAACTTTTGCATTTTCCACAGAAGAAAAGTTTGTCGCTCCGAGGTGCTTGACGCCAAGGTCATCGCATATTTTTATTATAATAGAAGTAGCAGTGCCGTCAATAACAACAGCAAATACTTTTTTCCTGGAAGTTTCAATATTTCTGGCTATTTCCCGGGGCGAGACTTTTCTTATGACATCTAAATTGCTGTCAAGCAAAAGAGCTTCTTTTGCTCCTTTAATTTTTTCGTATGCATTGCGAATGCTTTCTTTTACATTTCCCTTGAATTCTTCTGTCTTCTCTGATTCCCTGCTAAATCCATTGCTGTTTCCATTATCATAATGCAATCTTTTTAAAAACTCAGAAGCTGAAATCTTTTTCCTTAAAGAAACAAGAATTTCTTTTCCCTGCAATTCCTCAACCTCCTTTCCATCAGGAGCAATAGCCACATAAGCAATTTTTGCATTGCTTATCACATTTTTTGCTATTAATTTGCCTCCCCTGTCCCCATCAATAAACAAAGTCAGCTCTTTTTCTTCTCCAAGCCTTGCAATTTCAGCAGGCAGTTTTGTTCCATTCATTCCTATAACATTATTTACCCTGTTTTTTAGCAAATTCACGACGTCAGCCCTGCCTTCTACAACAATTATTTCATTTCCCGACAAGTCTCCGGCAGGCAGTTTTTCCTCTCCATATTCCTGTATTTTAGCAGCTCTGCTTTCTTCTTTTATGGTTCTGCTCATTTCTCCAAAGTCGCCTTTTTGATCCAAGCCTTCCAAGAGCTTTTTCGCTCTTTCTATAATATAATCTCTCTTGCTTCCCCTGACATCTTCTATTTTTATTATCTCAATTTTAGCTTCAGTTGGCCCAATTCTATCAATTGTTTCTAAAGCCGCTCCGATTATAGTTGTCTCTGATTTATCCAGAGCAGAAGGAACCTTAATTTCTCCTATTGATTTGCCGTCAACCACTTGCAATTCCACTTCAATTCTTCCTATTCTACCCTCCTTTTGTAACTCCCTCATTTCTAATTCAGAACCCAAAAGGCCTTCAGTCTGTCCGAAAATAGCCCCGATTACGTCAGGCTTTTCCAAAGGGCCTTCCGCCTTGAACGATGCATATACCATGTATTTTATTGATACTGGGCTTACTTTTGCCATGTTATTTTTCCTGCAAGGAAAAATCCTTGCTTTGTTGTTTGCTTTTATGCTGTTTAATTAGAATTATCCTAATTACTAGATAATTCTCTGTTTAGCTTCAATTTTAACCTTTTCAGGTTGTGTTTTTAGAAAGAAGGTAATCTCGCAAAGATGCCCGACACGGGCGTGAATATGAACGTAAGTTAATTGAAATCTTAACTTCTTTCTACTTTATCTATCCATCTTGCCTGTCTATTTAAACCTTTTGCTCATAAAAATTTACTTGTCTGCCCTATTTAATTTAACATCTTTTAATTCGTCAATGCCAGCAACACTCTTTTGAACATTAAAAATAAGCTCTCTTTGCAATGGAGATGATGTCGCGCCCGCCTTAGTAAGATTAAGGCCATGCGTAAAAAAATCTTTTTTTATTTTTTCAAGATACCCGCGGCTAACATTAAACTCGCCGCTTAAAGCCTTTCTTAAGCCTTGTGCGCTGGCATCATATTCTAAGGCAAAGTATAAAACTTCCTTAGAAAGAAGGCTGTTTTTTAAGCCTCCAAGTACTATATCTCTAGGCAGAAATAGGCCTTTAACGTGCTGTTCAACGTGCCTGCCTTCATGAGCAGCTATTAAATGCCTTATATCTGCTCCTGTAAAACTAGTATAAAAATCAAATAATTCTCTTCCTACAAATATCTTAGATTTTCTCTCTAATTCAGACAATTCAGGATTTATAATAACCTTTGCGTCAAACATGCCATTTTGAAACTGCTGGTTATAGGCAATCAATTTTATCTCAACTTTATTTTTATCACCTTCTATTTCCAAAAGCTCTCCTCTCAAATATTCTGCTATTTTCTTTCCATCATGGTCGTAAACAACTCCGGAACAATAAGGTATTTCATTTGTCCTCAGCAGGTCATCCAAGAACTCTTGCCTTTTCCTATTGTCCTTCCTTGCTTCTTCTAATGAGATTTTAGCTGCACGAAATTGCTCCGGGCTTTCTGCATTATCATTCCTATTAAGCGGGCAATAAGCCAATAATCCTGCTAAACCAACACCAGCTATAACTGGTGTTAAAAACCTTCCTATTCTCAACAATCTGTTATTTTTCATATTTCTAAACTTATGCGTTTATTTTTAAACTTTTGCTAAAAAATTAGCAGGAAAAAGAAAGTGCGCGATATAAAAAATTGAGCCAATATGAATATATAAATATTTCCCC
>CAYXTB010000016.1:0-7167 GCA_964468255.1 Candidatus Woesearchaeota archaeon
AAAAAGAAGGCATGTTATGGACGTCCTTGTATAAATTATAGAATTTTTTACATTCTTCCCTTGCTTTTAATATTGCTTGGTTCCTGATTACTTTTTCTATATCTGAATCTGGCTTTATTCCTCCTTTATTTGATTTTCCTGATTCCTGGCTGTTTCCTGATTTGAAGCCAGAAGTAAAAATTGAAAAGAGGGCTGAGAATGGATTTGAGTCATTGCTTGCTTTTTTTGCCTCTTTTTCCTCCATATTTTCTTCTTTCAAGAATTCATCAATATCCTCTTTCAACTGCTCTAAACTCTCAGAAGTTGATGTTTCTATTAACTTTAAAGCATCTCCAAAATCGTCTTTTTCTATTTCTTCTCTTAGAATTTTTAGCTCGTCTTCGTTTAAAGCGTAACTTGTAAATTTTATTTCAACTCTTCCCCTAAAACCATAGCCTTGCTGGCCTGCTCTTTCAGGAATGCTTCTGAAGTTTAATTCTATTATAATAATTGGTGAGTATTTTCTTGCCTTTATGGTTTTAAACATTTCTGGCAAATTTCCTTTGTTGACGTCATCTAAGGGATTGTATTCTGCTTCTCCCAGAAGAATAAGCTCAAATAAAACTGTATTAAAAGCCGTGACAAGAGCAGCAGTTGGAGAGGCCCTTTGCTCAAGCATGTGAGCCGCCTTTAGATAAGGCTTGGCCCATCTTGCATATAACTTAACAGTGCTTACCTGGCTTTTCAGATAATTTTTTTCTATCTCATACCTTTTTCTAAGTTCTTTTTCTGATTCTGAAATCCAGCGGATGAATTCTCCTATTCTTTGCAATACAATTCTTTTTACTCTGTCATTTAAATCAAGCTTACTGACTTCATCTAATGAATTAGAAGCCATAAAAGCATCTATTAATGTTACATATTGGAATTGTTGGGCCATTGCTTTAATTGCAGTAGTTCCTCTTTTCAAGTCAACTGTATCCATCCAAATTTGCTTTAAGGACAAGAGGGCTGACTGCTTTTTCTGCTCTTCCTGTGACTTGTAATCATCATAAATTTGCAGCCTGAGCTTGAATTCTTTTAAGTCATAAATTATGTTCAAAATTGATTTTACAACCTGATTTACAGAGCCGAACATTTTCATTGCTTCTTCCTGCATTTTTGTGGCTTTCATCCCCATTTCTGAGAAATGGCTTGAGCCAGGGGAAGAAATGAAATTATCAATTAATTTATCAATCTTTTTCATATCATCATATTCTGTTTGGAGATTGTCTAAAATCCAGAAGTAAATTGGCTCTAAATTTTCTCCAAAAGCATCATAAGTTAAAGAATGTTTTTCAATAGGATTTTTGAATACAGAGAGAGAAAATGGATTTAAAAGCTTTATTTCATCAAAATCCATGTACTGGGATTCCAAAGGCTTTGTTTTCTCTGCTGCCTCCAGATAGCCTTTTTCTTTAACAATAGATTTTACTTCTCCCTTGACAGATGAATCACAAAATACATCTGGATTAATAGATGCTATTAAATTATGTATATTTACTGCCATTTTTTCTCTTTTTTACTAGCACTAATGTGTTTAATAGGATTGCGAGGAAAAGGGTTTATTTAAAAGTTGCTTTATGCAACTTTTTGTTCTTTTTGGCTTTTCATAGAATAACCAAAGCATTGGCATTTATTATATAGAAGGCGTGCCGCCAAGCATAAAGAAAGTTGGGGAAGCATTGACGTGGAGAAACCAGACCAATATAAGACCGAGTGTATTGACATGAAAATTTGCACAAAGCTCTGCTGATAAATAGGTTTAAATAAAATAAGTATTTAACAGATACATGGGAATGTTCAAAAATAAAGGGACTGATATTGATTATACTTTATTGCAGAAAAAAGGAATTATTAAAAAAACTAAGAGAACAAAAATGCCATTCAAGATAACAAAAGAAGGAAATATTGATTTGACTTCTTCTGAATTATCTTCTGCAACTCCAGATTCAACAGCATCTTCTGGCTCTGGGATGGCTGCAAATCCTTTTGGCTTTTTGGACAACTTGGCTTCTGCTTCCACTTCTACAACATCAAGTTATTATAAGAATGATAGTTCATCATCTCTATCTTCATCAGACTCTACAGCTGATATCAGCACAATAAGAATCAAGATAGATGATTTTGAATACAAACTGGAAAGGCTAATGGAAAAGCTTGCTTTGATTGAGGAAAAATTGAGCAATTTTGAGAGGAAAGTTAGATAGGTCTTAAAAGTTGCTTAAGCAACTTTTAAATAATCTCCTTGTTCTTTAGAAATATGAAAGACTTTTCAAAAGAGATAAAGGCTTATGCATTAAAAAATGCCGTTGAATACGGAAAGGCAGAAGCTGACAAAATAATAGGAAAGCTTTTCCAGCATGGCTTGGATAAAAAAGACATTAAACAGGTAATGCCACTTATCGTTGAAGCAATTAAAGAAATAAACAAATTATCCAATAATGAAAGGGAGAAGTTATTAATAGATTATCAAAGATATGTAAAAGAAAGAGAGGAAAAGGAAAAAGAATTGTCAGAGCTGCCAAATTCAGGAAAGAATATGATATTCAGGCTTGCTCCATTTCCTTCTGGAGCGCTGCATATTGGAAATGCAAAGACAATTTTATTAAATTCATTATACGCAGAAAAATATAATGCTAAGCTTTTATTAATTATGGATGATACCATAGGGAGCGAAGAAAAACCAATTACGCTGGAGTCTTATAAATTAATTGAAGAGGCTTTAGAATGGCTTGATGTTAAATATCAGAAACCAGAGATTTACAAGTCTGACAGAATAGAGATTTATTATAAATATGCTTTGGATTTGATAAATAAAGGCAGGGTTTATGTTTGTCATTGCAAGCAAGAGATATTAAGAAAAAACAGAGAAAATGGTATTGAATGTGCTCATAGGTCTTTAAGAGTAAAGGATAATTTAGACGAATGGAAGAAAATGTTTTCTGCTAGTGAGGGAAGCGCCGTTTTAAGATTAAAAACAGATATGCAAAATCCTAATCCTGCTTTTAGAGATAGAGTGCTTTTTAGAATTGCCGAAAGGAAACATCCAAGAATTGGCAATAAATATAGAGTCTGGCCTACCCTTGAAATGACATGGTCAATTGACGATCATCTTTTGGGAATTACACACATTATAAGAGGAAATGATTTAATGATTGAAACTGAAATGGAGAAATTTATCTGGGATATTTTTGGCTGGAAACATCCAGAGACAATTCATACAGGGCTTGTAAAAATAGATTTAAATGAAGCTAAAATTTCAAAGTCAAAGGCGCAAAAAGAGGTTGCTTCTGGAAAATTTACAGGATGGGATGATCCCAGGACATGGAGCATCCAGGCATTAAAAAGGAGAGGGATTAAAGCTGAATCTATTAGGGAATTTGTGAAAGAAATAGGCCTGAATAAAAGTGATATTACAATTCCAATAGATTCATTATATGCAATAAACAGGAAATTGATAGATTCTGATGCGGAAAGATTTTATTTTGTTGAAAAGCCTATAAAGTTAGAAATCAAAGGAAAGCCTGGAATAAAAGAAATAAGCAAAGAAATTCACCCCGATAAAAAAGAAAAAAGGAAAGTAAAAGTTGATGAAATTTATATATCAAAAAATGACATTAATGAGTTGAAGGGCCAGGGGATTAGATTGCTCCATTTATACAATATTAAGCTTCCAGCGAAAGGAAAAAGGGCAGAATTTACTTCTTTAGACAATAAAAATATTCCAAAAATACAATGGGTTTCTTCCGGGGGAAAAGTAAAAATTTTAATGCCTTCTGGAACCTGGATTTCAGGGTTGGCTGAATCTTCTATTAGGAACTTAAAGCCAGGAGAGGTTGTTCAGTTTGAGAGATTCGGTTTCTGCCGGTTTGATGCAGCAAAGAAAGAAGGAAAAGAAGAGATTTATGAGTTTTGGTTTGCACATAAATGAGGGTTGCTAAAAAGAGAAATGCGACGGGAAAAGAAAGATTTATAAACAACATTCTCTTTTGTAGGTTATTATTAATAATCAAAAGGAGGTAATATGATAAACAAAAGAGGTTTGAGTGATGTTGTTTCAACAGTGCTTATCATTCTTATAATAGTGGCTGCGATTGGCATAATTGGGACTATTGTCTTAAGAAATGTTGGAGATACAGGCAGTAAGGTAGAATCTGCAACACTTTGCCTAGAGCTTGATGTGGAGCCAACAAGATGTGTTTCTAATGCAACTGCCTCAGTGGCTACTATTTCAAGGGGAGCAGGAGGATCTGCAACGGTCATAACTAATTTATCGTTGGTTTATGAAAATGCTGCTGGTGCTACAACATTGGCTAATTTTGTCGCAATACCATCTGCATTAAATGCAGGTTCACAGACTAATTCGGCTATTGTAAATCAAGCTAAGCTTAGTGTTGCTGCTAAAATAAGAGGTTCAGATGGAAACGAGTATCAATGTGATACTACCCCTGCCAAAATAGATTGCACGGCATCTTAAGATTATTTTTATTATTATTTAATTTAGTTTTTCTTTTGGGAATTTTTAGTTAAGACTAGATTCTTCAACTATAGATTCTGTTTGATATTGCTTTGCTTATGAGAAGATTTATAAATCGAGCTTATTTCTATAAACAAGAAGAGGAGCAAACTGGATGGAAAATAAAAGAGGATTGAGCGATATTGTCTCAACAGTATTGATTATATTAGTTATAGTTGTCGCCGTAAGTGTTATCGGAACAATTGTTATCAGGAGTGTTGGACAAAGCGGCACAAGTATAGAAAAAGGAACAGCGCAGTCGCAATTATTGCTTAGTGTTCCTGCAAGTTCTGTATTTATTTATACTGGCAATCAAACAGTTGCGTTAAATATAGAGAGAAGTGCAGAAGAGGCTGAGATAATAGGTTATTATATCTCTCTTGAAGATGAATCTGGAAAGAAATTTTCAGTAAGGGTTAATGATAGTAATATAACGCCTTTGCAGACTAAACAAATAAATGCTATATCTTATGCTGGTCAATTGGGCAGTATGCCTGTCAAAGTATCAATTGCGGCGATATTAAAAGACAGCAGTGGAAAAGAAATAATAGCGCAGAGCTACAAAAAAACTACAATTCCATCATCTAGCATTGTAATAAGCATTGCACCTCCAGCAACTCCTAATGCGCCAACAGATACTCTTCAAGGTTCTAATAATATTATAATTGATTGGAATGATGTAGCGACAGCAACTAATTACAACGTTCAGCGCAGTAATGACGGAGGCAGTAATTGGAGCGCTTCTATCGGCCTGCCTACAATAAGCACTTATACTGACACGAATTTGCCAGTTGGAACATATGTACATAGGGCAAATGCGTGCAACAGCGGCGGATGTTCTACATATAGCGCCCAATCAAATCCTGTTACCACACAAGCACCTCCTACCTAACAATTTTTAATGATTATAAGCCTTGACATAACAATAATTAATTTAATGTAAAGATGATAGAAGATTATAGATAATTAGAGCATCTGAAAATTAAACAGAAGATTCTAAGGTTTAAAGAAGATTTTTCTTACACGCTGCAAAGGATCATATTCAACCTTAGTAATTTCTTTTTCTAATTCATGCTCGTATTCTAACCTTTGCTCTTGACTTAGTTCTTTCATTCTGCCTTCATCACAGAAAAAAACCAGCTTGTCTCCTGCTTTTGCGTCTTTAAGCCTATTTGCTACATTGCCTGGCAAATCCTTAAAAGTTGTAGGGAGTTTTGGCAAATGTTCTGTAATAGGATATGGATAGCAAGTTTCTTCACCATCTCTTATTAAGTCATAGTAAGAAGGATTTACCGGCACCCTGTATCTAAAATGAGCATTAGCTTCTTGCATATTAAGACAATGTGGAAATATGTTATAAAGATTTAGCTGTTTTAATTGTTATTTTGCAGATTGCTTTTTTCTCACTTTTTTAGGCTCAGCGGATTTTTGAGGATTGGCTTTCTTCTCTGCTTCAATAACTTCTTTTTGCAATTCATCTTTTTCTTTTTCAATAGCTTCTTCTAGTTGATTGAGCTTATTTATCTTGGCCTCTGAATCAAGATTTTGATCTTGCTTTTCTGAATTGCCAAGTCCTTTTAACTGCCGAAGCTGCGCACCTGGAATTCTTTGCATAATATCCAAGAGAGATTTTTTCTCCATTTTAAGGATTGTTTTTGAATCATCTTCTAAATGAGCAGTTAGAATTCCCATGCCTGAAAGGATGCAGCTTAAGCTCCATATTTTCTTTCCATCTATGTTTTGCACGACTGCGATTACTTTCTTAATTTCATCCGTAATATTCCTGTTTTTCATCTCATCCTCTAAAATTCCTGGGATTTGATCCAAATCAACCTTTGTCTTTATATCGAGCTTTTCAGGAGTTTTTGCATTTAGCATATCCAAGAGTTGAATTGTTATTTTATTGTCCAGAGTAAAAGCGGCTATTTTCTTTTTTGAAGGAACATAAAAATCTATTTGATGCATGTTTTGGCCAGATTCAAAATCCAAGACAAAAAAGCCAGCTACTAAAAAAGCATCAGAGTACTGCTTTTGAAAACTCTTAAATTCCTGAGAAGAATTGAGCTTGCTGATATATGGCTGTATTTTCATTTTGCTCTTTTTATGCTTATTTATACAACGGAATAAGAAAAAGGGTTTATAAGGTTTTAGATTATTAAATTTAATCGTTCAGGGTAAACGAGGTTTTTGCACAAAAATTGAAAACCCGAAAAATATATAAGGCACCCTATTATAAAACTTATATGGAACAAACAATAGAAATAAAACAATTGAGAAATGATGTAAATAACTTGAAAGAAGTAGTTGAAAGAATGGCAATGTTAATGAATAGAAAATTGATAATGGAATTAAACGAAGAAGCTAAAAATATTGAATCTGGGCAGTTTTTGAGCGAAGAAGAATTTGAAAGAAAACACAAAAATGCCAGAAAAATAATTACCTTGATTTCAAGGACTATCTAATTATCGTGAGCAAAAAGGGCTAATTGAGTGGGAGGACAACTTCCGTTTTTTAATTTCTGGCGATTTTGGTTAAGCAAGATTAAACGCCGAATGGCGTGGATTGTTTTTGAAAAGGCTTAACCGAAATGAAATATCAAATCACTAAGAAAAACTAATCCTTACGTTTAA
>CAYXTB010000017.1:0-4247 GCA_964468255.1 Candidatus Woesearchaeota archaeon
TTAGGTACAGGGCTGATTTGAAATTAGTGAATTGAAATTTAAATATGACTATGGAAAACATTAAAAATGCGATTTTTTTATAATGAAAATGAATGAGGCAGAAAAACGACCCAGAAGAATTGATATTCAAAAATGTGGATTTGAGCAGTTTGGAGGAATAATCCGCGATTGGAATCCTTTGCACAGAGACTTTGATTATGCAAGAAGCAGGGGTTTTAAAGATACTCCTGCTTTTGGTATTCTGCTTGCTGCCTATGCTGAAAGAATGGTTGTAGATTTTTTACGCAATAGTGAATTTGCAAGTGAGTTTCATTACGTATCGCATTCTTTTAAGTTCAGAGAGCCAGCTTATCCTAATGATTCCCTATGGTATAGAATTATTGACATTAATAGAGATGGAGAATCAACTAATCTGCGTTTAGAAGGCGTTAAAAATGACGGGAAGCTGGTTGTTGAATGTTCAAAAATAGTGCTAGCAAAACAAAGACCAATATTTGAGGCTCCTGCTTCCAAACCGATTTTTTCATTTGAAGATTTTATTTCAGAAGGATATAAAGTTGCATTTGACAGATATATAACTCCTGAGACAGAAGAAAGGATTCCTTATTTGCTAGTTGCTTCTCTTGTTCCGAGCGCCTTGCTTAAATTATCAATGCGACAAACAGGAAAACAGGAAGGGGTTTCTAGAGAGTTAAACCTTACATTTTTTCATGAACCAGAACCAGGCAATTTTAGAACTGATATTTATTTGTCGTCAAGGCCAAGAGGCGATCAAAATGTGCATATGACAAGTTTTAGAGGAATTTGTTATCAAAGTGACAGAGCGATATTATCTGCTAATATGAAAGTTATTACCTGGGAAGACTTGAAACTGCAATGATTTTTTATATTTTTATCTCTGCTTTCACAGAAGCAGGAGCTTCGCCGCCGTGCCAGGTAAATCTTGGCCTTACCCTAATTTGATAGATTCTTTCTGAATTGTCGTCTAAAAGTATTGCCGAGCCTTTTTCGGATGGCAAAGAATCTATTTGCTGGCGGATGTTTTCAAAGAGATAAGTTTGCATTATTTCATTAAGTGCAGCTATATCTGGCTTTGCTGTGACTCTATGGGAGATTACTATATCTGACTGAGTCATTGCGTCTTTGTGGATTTGGCCTGGCTGCTGGGTTGCCATGACCAAAGAAATTCCTGGCTGCCTGCCCTCTCTCAATAGCTGGATTAGAGCATCAGAAGCAGGAGTTTTTCCTTCTTTTGGAAGGAATTCGTGCATTTCATCTATGAAAATCCAAGTCATTGGATCTTTTCTTCTTGAAAGAAGAGATAAATAATCCTGACCATGTTGTATAGCTTCAAGCTCTTCTTTTCTTCTTGCGTCCATTCTGCTTTTGAAGATTTTTCTTGAAATTAAGCTGATTACCAGAGCTCTGACATTAAAAGCGCCGACTGAGCTATAAACTGAAATATCTAAAATAGTTGTAGTGCCGGCATTTATTAAATCTGATATTTCTGTTCCTTCTTTTTCTTTTGAGAAAATTCCCCATGAATCTACTGCTTTAAATAGAGAAAATGCAATCTCTTTTGTTTCTTTTGATGCTTTAGAATCTTCTTCTATTTCTTTTTGTATATCCTGAGTTGTGAAATCAAGAGATTTGTCCCTTAAATCTGTTATAACTCTTTCTATCAAGACAGCTGGAAGCGAAGTGAAATCCAAATTAAAGAGAGTAATCCAGTCTTCGGCTTCTAATTCTGAAACTTTAAGAGCGAAAGTCTTGTCAAATGGTACGCCTTTGCTTTGATATTCTTGGGATTTTCCGTAAGGTACGAAAACAATGACTGGAAGTTTTTTAGGCTTTAAATCCCACTCTTGCAACAATAAAGAATCTTTTTCATTTTCGAATTTCATTGTCCAGAAAATTCCCATTGTGTCAAAAATTAAGGAAGCGATGTTTTTTGCGTTTTCTTCTGACAAGTTTGATAATTCTTCAGCGATAGCGCCGAGAGTGTAACTTTTTCCAGAGCCTCTCTTGCCAGCCACTAGAATTACGTGGCTTCTTGCAATATCCATCCAGATTTTATTAGATAACGACGTATATTGGCCCATTTTAACATAGCCCTTTCCTAAATAAATCAATCCTTTATCCCCAAATCTCTCTTTGTCTGCCACGTCCCTTCCCAGTATTATATCATAAGCCATTTGATTTAGTTAAGTTGTATTAGAGATTTATTAAATGTTGTTATCCGCGCTAATTTTCAAAAGGTTTTTAAACCTCTTCCCTTTCAAGCTGAGATGAATGAAAATAGGAATGAAAATAAAAGAAATGATGTTATTGAGATTCGAGTTAGGAAGTATCTTGAAGGTGTGAGGAAAAATCCTTGGATTCCTGCAACTATTGTGCTTGCAATTGCATTGATCATTGTTATATTGGTTAAAGGTTCTGCTGGAGGAATGGAAATTGTCAGCGGAAGTGTAGTTGGTGAGAAAATACTAAATTTAGCAAAGGCTCAGCTTGGAGAGAGCACGAGCTTAGAAGGCGTTGAAAGAGAAGGGAATGCGTATAAAATTATTTTGAGTGTTCAGGGACAAAAAATTCCAGTTTTAGCTTCTTTGGATGGTAAATACTTATTGCAGGAGATAGTAAATACAGGCTCTGGCTCTGAAAGCGGAAATACTGCAGGAAATGGTGGAGCGAAAGTTGAAGAAGAGTTAAATAAGGCATAAATAAAAATGAAAATATCAGAATTAAAAGCAGGACAGGGAAAGGTTGATATAGAGGCAGAGGTGAAGAGCAAGGCAGAGACAAGGACATTCAATAAATATGGGCGGGATTTAAAAGTATGCAATGCTGTTGTTTCTGATGATTCTGGCGAAATCAAATTAAGTTTGTGGAATGACGATATTGATAAAGTTAATGTAGGGGACGATATAAAAATTACAAATGGGTATGTTTCTGAATTCAACGGAGAAAAGCAGTTAACTTCTGGGAAATTTGGGAAGCTTGAGGTTGTTGGAAAGGAAGATTCCAGCAGCGGAGATGAAAAGTCTTCTGGCTCTTCTGGGGAAAAAGCCGAGAAATCTTCTAAAAAGGCAAAGAAATCTGATGAAGTGGAAGAGCTTGAAGTGGAAGATGTTGCTTTCTAAATTGCTTTTTTTGTAATTATAATTATTAATGTGCAAGACAGCTTAAAAATAATATAATCAATAGTTCGTAATAATAGAGTATAAGATAATTAAAATGGACCCTTATTAACGATAATAAACTTAGGTGATTATAGCAATAACGGACCAAAAAAGCTTAATAATTAGCTAAACTACGACGATATTGATGATTAGAGGTGTTGCACGCAAGTATTTTGAAGGTAAAACATGCATATTTTGTGATAAATATAGATTATACAGACTTAAAGATGGGAGAGTTAAGTGTAAACATTGTAAGAAAAGATACAGTCTAACAAAGTTGAAAAGAGACATGCAAATTTTATATTATTTTTATCTTGAGGTGTCTGCAAAGAAGACATCTAAAGAATTAAACTCAGATTATGGAATAGTTCATAGAAAGTTTATGCAATTCAGGAAAGCAATAACTAATTTCTGTGCGACAGAAGCACAGAAATTAAATGGAGAATTAGAGTTAGATGAAACTTATTTTGGTGGTAAAAGAAAAGGGAAAAGAGGAAGAGGAGCAAATAATAAGGCCATTGCATTTGGAATCCTCGAGAGAAATGGCAAGGTTCATACATTAATTGTTGAAAATGTTCAAGCAGAAACGCTAATGCAAGCAATCCAAGAAAAAACAAACAAAGGCTCTGTGTTTTACACAGATGGATTTAGGAGTTATAATGATTTGAAGCAGTATGGAAAGCATAATGTTATTAGACATGATAAAGATGAGTTTGTAAAAGAAAAGAATCACATAAATGGAATTGAAGGCTTCTGGAGCTTTGCTAAAGAAAGATTTCATAAGTATCATGGAATTGATAAAAAGAATTATCCTTTTTACTTGAAAGAGATGGAGTTTCGTTTCAATCATAGAAACGAAAGTGTTTTTAACTTATTGTTTGATATATGTGTAAGGGGGCGTATTTAGTCCGAAATAGCACTAATCACCTAAACTTATGAAAATGTTAAGTTTGGCATTAGACTTAACGCAATAACAATATATATATAGTTTATTTCTTTATTTTATACATTATTAAAAGAGGATATTATGATAAAAAGGAAAGCTGTTTTTGTTGTTTTTGCGCTTCT